>JBHADY010000106.1:0-4301 GCA_041855325.1 Ignavibacteriota bacterium | reverse complement strand
TTGCCGACGAGGGCAACGTTTATCACTTTTCCTTTTTCGGAAGCAGCTCGAATAAGTCTATCTTCGAGTGTAGTTTCGATAGATGATGCTATATCCATATTTTCAGCATCAACTTCGCAGACTACTTCCACTAATTTTGCTTCGCTGCGTCTTAGCGAGACGTTATATCCCATTATCTGATATTCTACTGGGTCTTGCAGAGGAGCGGCTTTAATCACTTTCACCACTTGCCCTTTCACGAAGCCCATTTCTGTAATTCTCTTTCGGAAAGCGCCGTGACCGAGCACCTTCGAAATTACAGCAGTATCATTTGGCAGTAAGTCGTTTAAATATGTTATTTTATCTATCACTTAAGTAATGCTTCTTTCTTTGCTATATTATTGAAATATATGAACTTATACTCTATCGCGTTGATACCAATTATACCATCATTATAGAGATAGTTTGACTTACGCAAGATAAAATAATAGTTATTATTAGAGATTGCTATGATTCTTGTTATCAAGAACTAAGCATTAACAGAATTATTTATCGTATCATTAAGGAAGTTAATAAACTTCTCTTCATCTACATTAGACATTTTGCAAACATCGGATATCTTTGCAAATTTCCCCACTGTATTGAATACTATTGGGTTGCTCAGGTTCTTGTACATAGGATTAAACTCCGCAAGTTTTTCTCGCATAAAAGGATATTCTTTAATGATATCCGCTATTTTGGTATCGCTATTGATCTGCATAAGTCTTGACTTTCGTAGTTTTCAATAAATATAGTCGAATACAAAATTAAATATTATTCATTATAAAGTCAATCCTCAAAAATGGTGATATTTGGGCGCATTAGTCACCAAAAATGGTGAGAGGAAAAATCAATATTAAGTGATAAATATCGTACTCTATACAAGTAATAAATCAAAAAAAAGGTTGCCCAAAACGAGCAACCCTATTTTATTTCTTCTATTACTATATCGTTACTATGTATTATTATTTAGTTAAGAATCTGCCTTCGCGAGGAGTTTCGCCAGCTTCTTTGTACATATTAGCTACTACTGGACGATATCTCTTATCGCGAGCGAGTTCTTGTATTCTCATCAGCCCTTGGATTAAGTTTTCTGGTCTCGGAGGGCAACCTGATACATATACATCTACGGGAAGGAAGTTCTCTATCCCCTGCACCACTGAATAAGAGCGGAACATACCGCCAGAGCTTGCACAAGCACCCATAGCCAGCACCCATTTTGGGTCTGCCATTTGGTCATACAGCTTTCTTACGGACATAGCCATTTTATATGTAACCGTGCCAGCAACTAATAAGAAGTCGGACTGACGCGGAGTCATTCTCATTACCTCTGAACCGAAACGCGCTGCATCGAACTTAGAACCACCGAAGTGCATCATCTCAATACCACAGCAGGACAAACCAAGAGGATTGGGCCACATAGAATTTGATTGCGCCCATTTAATCACAGCGTCTAAGGAAGTTAGCAGGAAGCCCTGTTTTTCCACTGTTTCAATTATTCCCATTCAAATCCGCCTTTCTTCAGCTCGTAAATATAACCTAAAAATAGAATTACGATAAATATACCCATCGCTACTATGCCGGGAACGGCTAATTCCCTGAACTTAACTGCCCAAGGGTATAGGAACACGACTTCGATATCGAAAATAAGGAAACTGATCGCCACCATATAGAACTTAATGGAGTAACGCTGGCGAGCATTGCCCTGTGGGGGCATACCACTTTCGTAAGTAGTTAATTTCCACTTTGTGGTTCTGCGAGGTCCCAATATTTCAGACAGCAGAATGAATACAAGTGCAATCACTATGCCTACTAAAATAGTAAAGACCAATGGAATATAATCAATCATAATCCTTTTTTCATAAATCTATGAATAAATAAACCTATATCAGTGCCCGAAACAGGATTCGAACCTGCACTCCCGTACGGAAACTACACCCTGAATGTAGCGCGTCTGCCAGTTCCGCCATTCGGGCAACGCTATTCGCGATAAAACACGATAACATATATACTTAGCTATCTTATGCCTTGCTTTTGCTCTGGGCTTGCATTTTATCAAACTCAAAATTAAGAAAATAAACGGGATTATACAAATATTTTTGAAAACTATTTGCGATTTAGCACAATTATTTATGAACAGAAATGAAAACACGCACCGCTTCATAAACCAAGAAAAGTAAAAAAAGTAACTCTATATTTTAGAAATTCCGTAATTTTGCAATCCGAATTTTTAATAATAACTACATTAATGAGCGACACAAATACAATATTATCCGTCTGGGATGCTAACTTTATAGTGATTGACGTGGAAACCACCGGGGGAAATCCAAGTCTGAACCGCATTATGGATATTGCCTGCGTAACGACCAACTCCGGAATGGCTGTTGAGAAGTTTGAATCGCTAATCAATCCGCACCAGTTTATTCCCATATATATACAAAAGATGACACGTATAAGCAACGAAATGGTGTATTCCGCTCCCGATGCATGGGAAGTGCTACCCATAGTGCAAAATATACTTAATAAAGATAATGCTGTGTTCGTGGCACATAATGTGAATTTCGATTACAAGTTCGTGAAGGAAGCCTTTAAGCAGAATGATATACTATTCCCAAAGATAGAAAAGCTATGCACTGTGAAGCTGTCGCGTCGCCTGCTGAAGAAAGAAATGAAGAAAAATGTGGGAGCGCTGGCGGATTACTTCGGAATAAAGATATCCCAAAGGCACAGAGCTATGGGCGATGCCGATGCCACTAGCAAGATATTATGCGAGCTGCTCTCCATAGCCGAAGATGAGCATAGCATTCAGAGCTTAGAGGAACTCCTGGACTTCCAGAATAAGAAAATTAAGAACTTCGTTCCGCAATCGGCTACGCAGAAACGTCTGCAAGAGAAGATAGATGCCCTGCCGAACTCACCCGGCGTGTATTACTTCCTTAATAAAGATAATGCCGTGCATTACGTCGGCAAGGCTAAGAACCTACGCGAAAGAGTGATGAGCTACTTCGCCTTTGGCAATGTTACCTCTCGCAAAATATCCACAATGCTACGCAAGACCTACTCCTTGGACTGGGAATGCACTGACTCCGAGCTATCCGCTTTAATATACGAGTCGCGTCAAATTAAGGAACTCCTACCCTATTATAATACAATGGAGAAGACTCTGCATAAATATCCATTCATACGCCTGACCGTGGGCGAAGACTTCCCACGCGTGGAGCTAGTGCACGAGATTGAAGACGACGGAGCCGAGTATTTTGGTCCATTCCGCACTCAGTACCTCGCCGAAACCCTGCTCGAAAACGTAGTAAAGAATCTGAAGCTACGCAAATGCGACGATGACATAAAACCCAATGCCGAACGCCGTCCCTGCTTCTATTATCACATAGATAAGTGTGCTGCTCCCTGTGCCTGCTTAATCAATGCGGTGGATTATAAGGAATTCATCAAGCAAGCCCACTATTACCTTAGCGCAAACGATAATGGTATTATCAAGCAGCTGGAAGAGAAGATGTATGAGTTCTCCGATAACTTAGAGTTCGAGAAAGCCGCTGTAATCAAGCAGCAGATTGACGAGCTGCGCAAGGTATTCGATAAGCAATCGGATACTCCTGTTTCAGTAAATAGCGATAACTTCGCTATGGTAATTGAATTAGATAAACGCGATAAGATAGTGCAAATTCTTCTCGTGCGCAGCGGAAAGTTAGCTAAAGAGTACTCCATAGGACGCAAAGCCCCGCTCGACGAGATAAATGATGATATAGCTCAGCTGTATTACTCCGAGAATAATAAGGTGCAGATTTCCGACTATAACTCATTAGATGTGAATGACTTAAAGATAATTAACTCTTGGACTTTCCGCAATAAGGACAAAGCAGAATTCGTGTACTTCAGCGATATAGACTATGCTTCGGCTATTCAAAAGCTGAAGGAAAAAGTGCGCGGTGTCTTCCACGAGGAGGACGAAGATAGCCCGTTTTTCGAGTAATTTTTTGATTTTACTAATTATCTAAATTTCAATAATTTACTCTTATTTTTTTATAAATTCAGAAAAAAACTCGCAAAAAAGTTCATTTTTTTCTTGCATATATCAAAAAATACTCTTAATTTTGTATTCCTTAATTGCTGGTGTGGTTAAGATAATCTTACAGAGATTAGATAATCTTACAGAAATTAGGAATTATAATTTAGCGAAAGTAGCTCAGTTGGTAGAGCACAACCTTGCCAAGGTTGGGGTCGCGAGTTCGAGTCTCGTCTTTCGCTCACTCTAAAGAGGAAAGAGG
>JBHADY010000105.1:0-10433 GCA_041855325.1 Ignavibacteriota bacterium | reverse complement strand
ATCAATCACTTAGACTTGCTTTCGCATACCTTGAAAAGAGAAACGACAAAACAAATGCCGAAGCCACTTTCCAAGCTATAATCGATAGACTAAGCAACAAGAAAACTCTGCCAAAAACTAACACTAAACCGGCTTACCTCTGGGACATAGAAATTAACGATTACCTCGCAGAAACTTACCGCGCATACGGAGAGTATTACCTGCAGACTCGCAAGCCACAAATGGCGACTAAGTACTTCGATATGGCTGCGAAGACATTCTCTAATACTCCGGCTAGGTTATATGAAAATCAAGCAATTGCATTCTATAACTCTCGTTCAGATATAGAAGCACTAAACGCCACTGAACGCGCCTTTTCTATGGGTTATGATACTAAGATAATCAGAGAAATTAACGAAAAAGTAAATAATTCTCTCTATCGCAATCGCGATTATAGACAATACTATGATTCTCTCTCGTACGCATCGAAAATACAAAGACAGAACCAATTAGCCCGCAAGCTAATCGATACTGATATTAAGCTCCCAGTGCTTAGGAACTTAGACGGCGTGATGGTGGATCTCTCCCTAATGAAAAAGGATATTATGGTAATTGAGCTATTCGCCAGCTGGTGCGAGCCTTGCGAGAACTCGCTACTCTCTTTCGCAGAGATTAATAAGTCTCTCAAGAAGAACAATAACGTAGCAATGATAGCGATTAATACTTTCGAGAATGATAAATTAGATAAGAAAATCTTCCGAATTAGCGATCTTAATGGACTGGAAATCTTCTTCGATGATTATGGTGATTTCGCTCGTTCTATCGGCGTAACTGGCTTGCCTGTAAGGATTTTTATAGATAAATTTGGCAAGGTGCGATACATTCAAAGCGGTGCAATCGGAAAGACTGAAGACATAAGAGAAACCAAAGACCTAATGGAGCTAATCAACTCTATGCAGTAGCAATTTGACTTATAGTTATCATATCTATAAATTGTGAAAATTTAATTATTATTTCACGTATAAAATTGTTAATTTTGCAGTCTATTTTCCTTATTCAAAGTTGAAATTCAATGGGTCTGAAATTATTCTCTAATGACGTTGCAATAGATTTAGGTACAGCTAATACTCTAATTTGGTCTAAGGGCAAAGGCGTAGTCCTTAGCGCTCCAACTATTGTAGCTTTCGATAGATCTACTAAACATATAATCGCAATCGGAAAAGAAGCGCAGGATATGATAGGTCGTACTCACCGCGATATCACGGTAATTCGTCCTATGAAAGACGGTGCTATCGCCGATTTTGAAATAGCCGAAGGTATGCTTCGTGCTTTTATTAGACAAGTTTCGGCTACTTGGCAGCCAGCTCGGCGCGTGGTGGTGTGCGTGCCAAGTGGTATCACCGAAGTGGAAAAGCGAGCCGTACGCGACGCTTGCGAACACGCCGGTGCTAAGGAAGTGCACTTAATCGCTGAACCAATGGCAAGTGCCATCGGTATGGGCATTAACGTTCACGAGCCAGTGGGCAATATGGTTGTTGATATAGGTGGCGGCACTACCGAAATCGCCGTTATCGCACTATCCGGCATCGTGGCGCACGAATCCATTCAATTAGCCGGCGACGAAATGACTGCAGCTATCGTGCAATACTTTAAACGCCAGCATAATCTACTCATAGGTGATAGAACTGGCGAGATTATCAAGTGCCAAGTCGGCTCTGCTATGCCGCTTGACGAAGAATTAACTATTGAAGTGCGCGGACGTAACCTCGTGAGCGGTATTCCAAAGATGATTGAAGTTAGCTCCGTGGATATTCGCGATGCACTCGCTCCAGCGGTAAATCAAATAGTTAATGCTGTTCTTACCTTGCTCGAACGCACTCCTCCTGAGCTTAGTGCCGACATACTCGACAGAGGCATTATGCTAAGTGGCGGTGGCGCCCTGCTGAAGGGATTAGACGAAAGAATTAAGAAAGAAACTAACCTGCCTGTGCATATAGCAGAAGACCCACTAACTACTGTGGTGCGTGGCACTGGTAGCGTTCTTGATAACCTATCGGACTACTCCTCTGTGCTAATTAAGAGCAATAGATTATAATCGGTGGCTTAAATGCAAAAGCTTATTGATTTCATCATAAAGTTTAAAGAGTACATCACACTTTTAGCTTTGTCTATTATGTGTATGTCCTTCATCTCTATGGGAGATATATCTCGTATTGGTGGCTTTAGGACTTTCCTTGTGGGGGCTTTCGGCTGGGTGCGAGAGTCTTTTGCATTTATTCCAAATCCGCAGGCTCTGCGAAGCGAAAACAAGGCACTTCGCGAGCTTAACTTAATGCTATCAAATGAACTTACCAAAACTCAACGTGCCCTCGCGGATAACGACAATCTGAAAGAACTACTCGCTCTCAAAGAGAAGAATGAGTATGAGTATATCCCTGCTTCCGTAGTCGGAAAGACAAACATAGAAATGCGTAACCACTTTATGCTTGATAAAGGCGGAAAAAGTGGCGTAAAAGTAGGAATGGTCGTGCGCACAGCTGCGAACGTTACAGGTATCGTAGCCGGAGTAACGGAGAATTACTCCTTAGTTGAATCTATTAAAAACAGAGAGATTAAGATACCAGCAAAAATTGCTCGTTCCGGGGTTGATGGGCTTATCGTTTGGCAAGGCGGAGAAGAACTGAAACTAATGAATATCCCCAAGGCATTCGATATTAAGAAGGGCGACCGCGTGGTAACCTCTGATTTCACTTCGCGATTCCCAAAAGATCTACCGATTGGCTATATTAGCGATATTCAAGAGGAGCAGGGCGAGCTATTCCTTAAGGTAAATGTTAAGCCATATTCCAGTCTGACTGAAGTAGAGCAAGTGTTCGTGATTAAACACATGCCAGACCCAGAACGCGAAAAACTGATTAAGGAATTAGACGAGTTAATTAAAGCAAGAAAAAACTCACGAGGCAAGAGATAGTATGAATGATATATTAAAGCCAGCAGTAGATATAAGTTCTAAGAAAGTAAGATACTTAATATATGCAGGTATTGCCCTATTGGTCTCTATCTTGCAGATACTATTCCTTGATACCATTGCCATTGGCGACATCACTCCTGACTTGCTCATCATAGTTGCTGTGGCTATCGCCGTTCGCGAGGGACAATTCGAGGGGACTATCGCCGGCTTCCTTATAGGGCTATTCTTCGATATAGTCTCGTTCGATCTCATCGGCACGAACGCCCTGGCGAAGACCTTCGTGGGCTTCTTCGCGGGATACTTCTTCAAAGAGGGCTTCCACAAAGCTACTTTCAGCAATTTTAAGTTTATTATTATAGTGCTATTTGCCAGCCTAATCAATAACTTACTCTATTACTTAGTATTCATAAAACCTATGGAGCTTAGCTTCTTCAACTTCTTCGTGAAGTATGGATTAGCGATGGCGTTTTATACTACTATCTTTTCCCTTTTCATTTTCATATTCTATTCGCGAAAGCGTATATAGCTTACTTTATCATAATTAACACACTAAGGAACAATGTATTTATCTCAGTTAGAAGTCATTGGATTTAAGTCATTTGCTCAAAAGACGAAGTTTAAGTTTAATCAGGGTATTTCTGCAGTTGTCGGACCAAATGGATGCGGCAAGACAAATGTAGTCGATGCCATTCGTTGGGTTTTGGGTGAGCAGAAATCCGCTGTGCTGCGTTCCGAAGTGATGGATAATGTGATATTTAATGGTACTAAATCCCGCAAACCGCTCAGCATGGCAGAGGTATCCCTATTGGTTATCAATAACCGCGGAGTGCTGCCTTCGGACTATCACGATATAACGGTTACGCGTCGAATCTATAGAAACGGGGAAAGCGAATACTTAATCAACAATACTAAGTGCAGACTGAAAGACATTACCGAGCTATTTATGGACACGGGAATGGGCTCCGATTCCTATTCGGTTATCGAGCTAAAAATGGTGGAGGCTATACTAAGCGGGCGACCAGAAGAAAGACGCCACCTAATCGAAGAAGCTGCGGGCGTAAATAAGTATAAACAAAGACGCAAAGAGGCAAATCGCAAGCTGCAGACCATACAACTTGACCTGCAGAGAATAAATGATATTGTCCTTGAGATTGAGAAATCAGTGAATTCATTCAGTCGTCAAGCAGCGAAGACTAAGCGCTATAATAAGCTGATGGAACGCCACAAAGAGCTGGAAACTGCCCTATTAATCAATGACTTTAAGGTGTTTAATGAGGCAATCAAAGAGCTGAATGCTAAGCTGATTAAGGAAAATATACTTAAGTCAGAGGAAGTGAAACGTCTCGGCGAGCTGGAACACGATGCCGAAGACCTTAAGTTGCGCATAAATGAGATAAACCTGAAACTGCAGCGCATCAAAGATAAGGAACTCAGCGTAAGTTCTGAAATATCAGCGATTAAGCAGAATCAGGCAGTTGCCAGCGAGAAGCTATCTTCATACACTAATAACCTTGCTCGCATTGATGATAATAAGATAGAACAAAAGAATAAAGCCGAGAAGATTAACGAAAGAAACCAGGAATTGGATAGGCTTATAGTTAATTCTCAGTCGGAATATGATAACACCGTCTCTTCCCTCTCGGATTTAGATGCTAAAAGGAAAGAGAGAAAGCAGGTGGTGCAGGAAGTTCGCGAGCAGATACAGGATATTAGCTCTGCTTCGTCCGACCTGCGCGGGAACATTAACAACATTAAGAATAATTTATTTAGGAATAATGCTCGCCTAGCCAGCTTAAATGACTTAATCAATAAAGTGGAAAGCGATATCGAAAGCTCGCAGACAGAGATAGACGGCATTAACCAAAGCATAGAAGAAAAGCAAGAGCTTAGCAGCAGCCTTGCAACTAAGCTATCCGAGGCTCAGAAGGAATTCGCCGCAACCCAAGAGAAAAAGGCTACTCTGAAAGAGGAAATCGAAAAGCTGCAGGGGCAAATCACTGAGCTTAAGAACACATTAAGCGCCAGCAACGCAAGTCTCAATTTCCTAAAGAACTTAAGCGATAAAGATGCGAATACTAACTTCCTGCTGGATAACAGAAACTGGAATCTCGCTTACGAGAAAAATATACTTATTGAGTCCATCGCTACTGATGAAAAGTATAGAGTGGCGATAGAATCAGCTATTTCGCACCTGAAGAATGCGATAATCATTGATGATATTAGCGATGCCAGCGAGGCAATTGACAAGCTGAAGAAAAGCCACAAAGGCAAAAGCTCCTTTATTATCAATAACTTAGCTACTAAGCAGCATAGCAATATGGCAAATATCACATTCGATGATAAGCAAATAGCTTATGCTATTGACTTGGTACGTGTAAATGACAAGCTAAAGCCATTCATTTCCAATTACTTAGCTAATACGATAATCGTAGATACTTTAGAAACTGCGAAGCAAGCTATAGCTGATAACTTAGCCGATACTGCCATCACTTTGAGTGGCGAGATACTAAATTCTTTCGGCTATCTGAAGGCTGGTGGCGTGCTTGATAACGAGGGGCAAATCGTCGGAAAGAACGAAAGAATACAGCTTATTAAAGAGGAAATCGATCGCAACAATGCCACTATGCAGGACTTGCAAGCTAAGTTAGACACGCTGAATACAGAGTATAAGCAGATAAATATAGATGCTATCACCTCGCATATTAAGTCTATCGAACGCGATATAAACAATAACGAAAATGTGATAAACCACCTGAATAGCAAGATAACGGCTATTCAGCAGAACGTGCAAGCCTACGAAAAGAACAATATACGCTATACGGAGGAAATTACTACGCTTGAACGCGAAAACGAAGAACTGAACTCCAACCTCAATAAGTACGAAGAGGAATTTAAGCTCTCGCAGGAGGAAGTTCGCACAATTAACTCCGAACTGGAAAATAAAGAGAAGGAATTAAAGTCTACTGAGAGTGAATACTATCAAGCTGAGATGAATAAAATCAGACTCGAAGCACAGATTAACTCCTTCAAAAATGAGAAAGATAGAAACATCATCGAAGTGGATAGCATTCAGAAGAAGCTCGCCTCTTTCGACGATGAAAAGGCAAACTTAGAGTCGAATATACTCTCCACTAAGCGATCTATCGCCTCCCTCGAGGAGCAAATAGAACAAAAGGAAGTGGAATCCGAAGGCTATAAAACTTCATTCTCTGACACGAATAGCCACAAACTGCAGTTGGACGAAGAGGAAAGGCAGTATAATTCAGAAATTAGCATTGCTCGCCAGCAAGTGGAAAAGTTCTCCGATTCCATTCACCAGTTAGACATAAAACTAAGTGAAGTTACTACTAACCTTCGCAACCTAAACGAACGCGCATTCGAAGTGCTGGAAGTGGAAATCGAAAACTATGAAGGCAGCGTGATAGAGATTGAGTCAATTCCCGAAGCAAAAAGTGAATTAAATGAGCTAAAGGAAAAACTATCTCAGCTCGGAAGCGTAAACTTCTTAGCTCTTGAGCAATTCGAGAAGGAAACTGAGAGATATAACTTCTATAATAAGCAATTGGCTGACTTGAACGAATCCGAAAAGACGCTAAAGGAGACCATCAGCGAGATTAACGACACAGCAGAAAAGAAGTTCAGAGAGACATTCGAATTGGTGAATGATAACTTCCAGATGCTCTTTAAGAAGCTATTTAATGACGAGGCAGATTCCCAACTGAAGCTCACTGGCGATAGCGTCCTCGACTGCGATATAGAGATTATGGCTAAGCCTCCGGGAAAGAAGCCACACTCAATTGATATGCTCTCCCAAGGGGAAAAGACCCTGACGGCGATTGCCCTGCTATTCGGTATCTACTTAGTGAAGCCAAGTCCATTTTGTATTTTGGACGAAGTCGATGCTCCGCTTGATGATATGAACATAGATAGATTCCTCGGAATGATTAAGCAGTTCAGTGCTGATACTCAATTCCTGATGGTAACGCATAATAAAAAGACTATGACCGCTGCCGATACCCTTTATGGCATCACTATGCAAGAAGAAGGCGTGTCGAAGGTGGTATCGGTTAAGTTTAATCAAGAAGATAAACAAGAATAAACCTATTAATCAAACAACAAACGACAACAACAGACGTTAATATGAATGCATCACATAGAACTTACGTCCGCCCGGACGTGAAAATGTATGATCTAATCTGCGAGAACCCGCATTTCTTGCTATTCTTGCAGCACTTTGATATAGATTTCGCTGTTGATACGAAGACTGTTGCCCAGCTGTGCAAGAAATACTCCTACAGCCAGAAGGCATTCATCACCATTGCAAATCTATATAACGGGTTCTATCCCGAGACCGAGAATGAATGCTCAATAGAAGACTTAAGCACTCTTCTCACCTTCCTTAAGAATAACCACTATTACTACTTAAGTGAAAAATACCCTGAGCTAACTGCTCTATTGGACAAGTTAAGCCAAGACTACGAAGGAGATGATATTAAGCTAATCAAAAAGTTCTTAGTTGAGTACTTTAACGAAGTACGCGAGCACCTGAACTACGAGGACAAAATTGTTTTCCCTTATATGAACTGCATTATCAATAAGACGGAAAACCTAAGCGAAGACCAATTCGTAGCGCAAGTGTATCAGGATCATCATACGGATATTGAGTCCAAGCTGAATGACCTACGCAACTTCTTCCTTCGATACCTAAAAGTACCGAAACACTTATCATTAAAGCGCAAATTCCTAACTTTACTCAATGAGTTAGAGTTTGATTTACTACTCCACTCCCGCGTGGAAGAGATGATATTAATCCCCCTTGTAAAGCAATTCGAGAAATCTCAAAATGGATAAATCGCGCATAAATATTGCAATTATTGAGCCGTCCGATATCATTTATATCGGGCTATTCACTCAATTAATGAAAGCAGATAATAACTTTTACATATATAGGATTAATGATTTAAGCGATATAGATCAAATTACTATCACAAAGAATATTACCGCTTTTGTTATTAATCCAATAGCTATTCAAAATAGAAGTGCTGAGTTTAATCAAATCAAGGCGAAACACGAGGGCTCTACTTGGATAGCTCTTCTTACCACTCTCTTGCCCTGCGTTACTATCAATTCATTTGATAGCACTTTCTCTATTTATGATAATATCTCCACGCTATGCTCGAATATTATCAATAGTTCCCGCTCCGAGCAAGATAATAGCGCTCTGGAGCTATCGGAAAGAGAAAAGCAGATATTAATATACCTTACCAAAGGTATGTCCGCAAGGGAAATTGGCGATATACTGCAAATCAGCGCCAATACGGTAACCACGCACAGAAAGAATATAACTGAAAAGACGGGAATTAAGACTATATCCGGATTGACTATTTATGCTCTCTCCCAGAACTTAATCCCTATGGATTATAGCTTGCTATAATACAAATACTCTCGCTAAGCCTATAACTTAATAAGACTTAGTATTAAGAGAACTTAGTATTATCGTTCTTTAGTTTATATACGAAAGCGAGAACTTCTGCCACTGTCTTGAATAGCTCTTCTGGCACTTCTTGGTTAATATCAACGTTCCAGTAGAGCGTTCTTGCAAGTGGAGGATTCTCCACGATAGGGATTTCATATTCTTTAGCCTGCTCGCGTATCTTCGCAGCCATGAAGTCCGCGCCCTTAGCCACGATAAAAGGTGCGCTGGCTTGGTTCGGATCATACTTAATAGCCACAGCAAAGTGAGTCGGGTTAGTAACGACAACGTCTGCAGCTTTCAGGTTTTGCATCATCAGGCTCATAATTCTGCTGCGCATCAATCCACGGAAACGCGCCTTCACCTGCGGATCCCCCTGCATTTGCTTTGTTTCTTCCTTAGTTTCCTGCTTCGTCATCATCATATCGGTTTTGAACTTTTTCTTTTGATAGAAAAAGTCCGCAACTGAGATAAGCGCAAAAGCAAGTAGCACTTTTTTAAGCAAATCCACTGCTGCCTCTATCATAAATCGACCGATTTCCTCTATAGGCTTTTCTATGATTAGCACGGTTTCATCGGCGTAATCAGATAGCACAGAATAAATAAGTAATCCAAGTATAGTCAGCTTAACAAAGGACTTACTAAGCTCGAAGAGGGAGTGCTTAGAGATCATTATCTTCTTTAATCCGGAGAAAGGATTAAACACCTGCTTGAAGTTCAAGCCTTCGGTGAACTTCTTCGGTGCGAACTTCAGTTTCACTTGTGAAACATCACCCAAGAAAGCCGCCACCCAACCAATAGCCACCAAAGGAATAACCACGATAAACAGCATCCAGATAAAGTCGGTAATGAAATGCACGGCGTTTGCATCGCTCATATCTATTGTGGCGATATTGCCAAATATACTGCGCATAGAATCCATAATCTTATCTATGCTGTGTCCGCCAAGGGTGAACGTGCCAGCCATGCCGATTACTAAAATAAACAGCGTGGTAATATCGGTACTTTTGGCTACCTGACCTCTGTCCCTGGCGTCGCCAAGCCGCTTATCGGAGGCCTGTTCCGTTTTCTCTTGACCTTCTTTATTCTCAGCCATTAAGCTTTCCTATTATGTTCTTATGGTGTTCTAATTGGATTAAATGTCTGAATGAACTTCATCATTTCGAAGTCGAATGTGCCGAATAGCCTTTTTCCGAATAGCACTACAAGGCTAATCATTGCGAAAGCTACCAATAGTCCCACGACTATCTTAATCTGGAAGCTCATCATAAATACGTTTGTTTGCGGTGCCATTTTCGCCAAGATGGCTAAGCCTAAGTTCGTTAAGAACTCGGCTATTAGTATAGGCGAAGATATCTTCAGCGCGATGATAGTAACATCAATTATGATATTATTCATCAGTGTGAAGGTGGATTCCGTCACGGTGAATGTAGTCAGCGGAACGGACCGGAAGCTGGCGAATAAACCTTCTAGCATCATGTGGTGTCCGTTTATCGCAAGGAAGACCATTATTATCATCATTTCGTATAGCTCGCCGAAGAGTGTCGGTGCTTCTTGGCTGGCGAATACCATAGAGGCTTGGAAGCCTAAGTTAAAATCGACCAAACCACCGGCAAAGCGAGCTCCCCAGAATACGATATTACACGCGAAGCCAATGAGAGCTCCCGCGAGGAACTCCTTCATCACCAGCACGACGACAACGCCGAGGTGGAAGTTTATATCGGGTTGCTCAGTCCAAAAGGCAGATGCAACTATTATGGATAAAATCACAGAGAATAGTATCCTATGAAATACAGGAATAGCCTCATTCTTGAAGATGGGACTCGTCAGAATGAAGGCGCTCATCCTCACCATAATGAGTACGGTGATGAGGAATTTCCCTGTCAATAGGAATAGTATTTCGTCTGTGAGCATATTTATTTCAGAGTAGTTATCATATCAAACATCTGGACTGTAAAGGTCTTCAGTACGGAGATCATCCAAGGAAGGAGTAATATCACTAATAGAAGT
>JBHADY010000104.1:0-4880 GCA_041855325.1 Ignavibacteriota bacterium | reverse complement strand
CTTCCCTATGAAAGTATGCGAAAAGTTCCCCGAACCATCTATAGCTTACTTCGGAAGACTGAAGAAGTATAAGTCCGTGGATCACCTTGTGTATGCTTTCGCGAAAGTGAAAGAGAAAATCCCAAATGCAAAGCTGCATATTATGGGACGTGGCGACTTTATGGACGAGCTGAAAGCCATAGCTAAGAGCTTGGGAGTGGAGGCAGATACTAAGTTTTGGGGCTATGTAACCGAAGAGCAGAAAGTAGATATACTCTCCAAAGTGCACTGCGTGGTGAATACATCAATGAAAGAAGGCTGGGGAATAACCAATATCGAAGCGAATGCCTGCGGTACGCCAGTGATTAGTGCAGACTCGCCCGGACTGCGAGACTCCGTGAAAAACGGTGTTTCTGGTCTGCTCTATCAGTACGGAAATGTAGATGAATTGGCAAGTGTAATTCATAAAGTCTTGAGCGATAAAGAGCTTAGCGATAGACTTGGGGTAGGCTCTGTAGAGTGGGCTACTTCATTTTCTTGGGATAAGTCCGCCGATGTGATGCTACGCAAGTGCGAAGAAGTAATAGCAAATTACAAGAAAAAGTAAAATGAAGCTGATAGATAGATACATACTTAAAAACTTTCTGCTCACTTTGCTTTTCTCCTTAGTGGTGCTGTGCGTTATCTTTATTATCGTGAATTTAATCGAAAAAATGGATAAGTTCATTGATAATAAACTCGGCTTTATGGATATCGCCAAGTATTATATGTATTTCCTTCCGGATATACTAAAGATGCTAATTCCCGTGGCAGTGCTGATTTCCAGCTTATTCACCGTGGGACGCCTATCGAATTTGAATGAAGTAACGGCTATGAAGTCCGGCGGAATGAGCCTCTATAGGCTTATGTTGCCCTTTGTTATTGTGGCGACTATGATTAGCTTGGGACATTTATACTTTAATGCATGGCTCGTGCCTCAGGCAAATAAGCATAAGTTCCTTATGGAAAATAAGTTTATGAATAACTCGAACGAGGAAATAATCAGTAATTTCTATTATCGCGAGTCGCCGGAGATTAACATATCCATTGGCTTTTATGAGCCGACAAGTAGCATAGCATATAATACATCAATCGAGTATTACTCGCCGAGACCAAAGCAAAGATTAGTGAAGAAACTTTCCGCACGCTCTATGCAGTGGGATAGTGCTAAGAAGGTGTGGAATCTGCAGAATGTTATAGTTCGTAAGTTCGATTCATCAAGTGTAACTGCGGAGAGAGTGGATGATATGCCTATTAAACTTAATGCTGATGGCAATCGTATGCAGGAAATTCAAAAGCAGCAGTCGCAGATGACATATCCAGAAATACGGGATTATCTGAACTTCCTGCGTGCTGGCGGCAAGGACATCACCCGCTTAGAGACTGAGTATTATGCGAATTACTCCTTCCCATTTGCGAATTTAATACTGATATTCTTCTCTATTCCCTTTGCCTCTGTGAAGAAGAAGAATGGCTTAGCCGTGCAGATAGCAGCAGCTATGGCAATCGGTTTCACTTATTTGGTATTTTGGCAGGTGGGGCAGTCCGTGGGAATAGCCTTGCAGCTTAATCCTATGATAAGTGGCTGGTTAGCCAATATCATATTCATAGTATTTGGTATAGGCGTGATGCTAAAAACGCGAACATAGGGGAGCGAGATACACAAGAGTGATATAGCATTTTATCGTTAATATTTGTGCTAAATCCAAATAATGTTGAAAAATATTTTTTTTATAAGCAGAAATATGTGTATTTTTGTAGTCCTATAAAATAAATCTTTTTTTTCGGAGATATAATAATGGCAAAGAAAGAAGTTAGAAATATTATTACTTTAGAATGTACTGAAGCAAGAAAAGAAGGCAAACCAGCTTCAAGATACACTACTACAAAGAATAAACAAAACACGCCAGAACGCCTTGAATTAAAAAAATACAATCCATTCTTGCGTCGCCATACTTTGCACAAAGAAATTCGCTAATCCCAATAAAGCATTAGCACTTACTTTGGCACAAAGTATATAAGAAAAGTAAATAATATAAGTAAAATCTACTTCGATGTACTATTGAAGTAGATTTTTCGTGTTTGTAATAAATCATATAATAATTAATATTACATATTATAAGTACTATTACAGATAGTTAGCAAAAAAGGCTAAGATACTGCATCTTAGCCTTTCTTAGTTTATGTGCTATAATTAGTTTATTATAAACCAAAATTCATTGAACTTAGTTTATAGCTATTGCCCACTTTCTTAAAGTAGAAAGAGCAGGCAACGCCATCCATTTGAAGCTCATAAGGCGCTAACAAATAGCCAAGAGAAATATCATAATGTTCGCTCTTTTCTAATCTGATTGTGTACATAACTGTAACATCATCTTTCTTGGTTCTTTTTAATACTATGTCTTCGCCGAGGGACTTCGCTTCTACTTTCGGGAAGAAATTATATTCTTTATCCGAGAAGATAGTATAATCAAAGCCCGTCTCATCATTAATACCTATGGCTGCGTAGCCACCTTTCAGGAAGCCTTCCTTAGTGTTTGGCAGTGTGGAACTATCATCTGATAGAAAATTCTCATCATATACGCCAGAGAATTCATTATACATAGGGAATTGAATCATATCAGCAAGAGCGTTGATATCCCTTTGTAGATAAGCATTGATGAATTTCTTAAAGTCGGAATCGAATGCAGCGAAATCTATTCTTTCGCCAATTTCCACACGATATAAGTATACAGTGTTAGCTGCAAAAATATCAGTTGAATCTTCCGATAGATTAGCACTAAATTCAATTTCCATCTCTGTGCCTATAGGCGAATCTAATAGCTGATTAAGTTTATCATAAGCCTCTTTATTAAAGCCGGTGCGATAGATTACATCCAAAAAAGCATTCTCCGGATTATCTAAATCAAAGTGGAATACCCGAACATCTGGTTTGCCACTGAAAGATACTTTCGGCTCTTTATTCTTAATTAAGGTAACTTTGAATTTATAATCATAAGTATCATAAATACTTTTATAAACAGTTCCCTGCACTTTGCTTTCTTTAATAGCGAAAACATCGGCTCCGCTGCCGGAGACATTGTCTGTATTAATCGTGCAAGTTATATTCTTCACTTTCTTTGGTTTATTATTTTGCTGAGAATAAGCTGCAATAGTGCTTATTAAAGCAAGGATAATAATGAAGAGAGATAAGTGCTTAATCCGCATATTAGTTCCTTAACAAGATGCTTATAATGTAATTAGAAAATGCAAATATAATATAAGATAAGCAATAATAGAAAAAAAATCCGTATTTTTGTGTGCTTTTTTCACAAACTATAGGAGCAACTCAATGAGCTTAATAGCAATAGTAGGCAGACCAAACGTAGGGAAATCTACTCTCTTTAATCGTATCGTAGGTAGCAAAGAAGCTATCGTGGAGAATACCCCCGGGGTTACTCGCGATAGAATATACTCGGAAGCAGAGTGGAACGGCAAGCGTTTTATGCTGATAGATACAGGCGGATTCGTCCCAGGAAGCGAAAACTTAATCGAAAAAGCCATTCGCGAGCAGGCATTCATTGCCATTGAAGAGGCGGATTCTATTATTTTCGTTTGCGACGGAAACGACGGCGTTACCCCGTTCGACGAAGATATAGCAAATATACTAAGGAGATCCAATAAGCCCGTTACTCTTGTAGTGAATAAATGCGATAACCCTAAAAGCGATGCAAATGCCTTCGAGTTTTATAACCTCGGGTTGGGCGAACCATACTCCATCTCCGCATTAAGCGGAAGAAG
Source organism: Ignavibacteriota bacterium (assembly GCA_041855325.1). Classification (GTDB taxonomy): domain Bacteria; phylum Bacteroidota; class Ignavibacteria; order Kapaibacteriales; family UBA2268; genus CALLXS01. Next base: position 1,082 of record JBHADY010000104.1, on the reverse strand, counting down.
CACAGGCGACTTCCTCGACCAATCCGTGGAAAGTATTGACGGTATGCAGGACGAAGAAGACGATAGCAGACTTAAAATCGCTATCGTCGGCAGACCAAACGTAGGTAAGTCCAGCATATCCAATGCCCTCACCGGAAAGGACAGATCCATCGTTACGAACATAGCAGGCACCACTCGCGATGCTATCGATAGCGTGGTGAAGTACTATGGCGAGGAAATCGTGCTAATTGATACAGCTGGTTTGCGCCGTCGCTCTCAAATCAACGAAAACGTAGAGTTCTACTCCATTATGCGCACAGCTCGTGCTATCGACAGATGCGACGTAGCTATGGTGGTAATCGACGCAGAAAGAGGCTTGGAAGACCAAGATAAAAAGATAATCAACCAAGTGGACGTAGCCCGCAAAGGTATGCTAATCGTCTATAATAAATGGGATTTAGTAGAAAAAGACGAAAAAACAGCCGATAAGATAAAGAAGCAGTTCAAGGACGATATGAAGATGTACGACTATCTGCCTCTGCTCTTCGTTTCTGCATTAACCAAGCAAAGACTAACCAAGGTATTCGATATATGCAAAGCCATTAAAGAGCGTCGCGCTCAGCGTATATCTACTAATAAACTGAATGACTTAGTGCTTCCTGAGTTAGAAAAAACACCACCTCCAGCAGTTAGTGGTAAGGACTTGCGCATTAACTACATTACACAAGTTAGCACAGAACCACCGGTATTCGCTTTCTTCTGTAACTTCCCAGAGTTAATCCCAGATTCATACAAGCGCTTTATGGAAAGGGTGATTCGCCGTATATTCGACTTCGAAGGTGTGCCTATTTCATTCATCTTCCGCAGGAAGAATAAGAATTGGGAAGATAAATAGATAAAATAAAGAAAGAAGTAGCTAGGAAGTAGCTAAGTTATTATCCTAACTACGCCTCTTTCCCATCAATAATAGTGATGACTCTCTGCGAGCGAGAAGCCACTGCGTCGCTATGAGTTGCGATGATGAAAGTGGAGTTAGTCTTCTGCTTTAGGGAATCCAAAATATCAAGAATATTCAGAGAGTTTGCGTGGTCGAGGTTGCCAGT
>JBHADY010000103.1:0-14367 GCA_041855325.1 Ignavibacteriota bacterium | reverse complement strand
TGGCGCAGAAAAAGATTATATGCTTACTCTGCCGGCTCAGAAGATATTTATGCCATACGAGGCTATCGTGATGATAGATGGCTTCGGTACGGCGCAGATGTTCTTTAAGAGCTTTATGGAAAAATATGGGGTGAATTTCACGGTAATTGGCTTCGAAGACTTTAAGAGTGCTGCGGAACTTTACTCTCGCGATGGATTCTCCGATTCCAGCAGAATGCAAATGAAGGTCTATACAGAGCAAATGAAGGAAGGTTTCCTCGACGCTATTCAGAAATATAGAAAAATAGACAAACAAAAGGCAAATGCTCTGATAGATGAAGGTATCTATACCACAGATGTGATGAAAGCTGCTGGTTTTATCGATGAAATCACAGTGGAAACACGCATCAAAGAGGAAATGACTAAGCTGGTATATGGCAAGAAGTATAATAAAGAATCTAAGCTTAATTTAGTCTCTATAGAGGATTATATTTACTCAAAACCATACGGCGACGACGATAAGTACTCGAAGAAAGGTGATATTGGCATAGTTTATGCTTCAGGTCCTATATATCCGGGCAATAGAGGAAATGATTTGTTCTCTACTGATCAGTCAGTTTTCTCTAATCAGTTTGTTCGCAATCTGAGAAAAGCCGTGAAAGACGATGATATAAAGGTTATCATCGTGCGCATTGATAGTCCGGGTGGTTCGGTGCTGGGTAGCGAAATTATCTGGCAGGAAATAATGGAAGCTAAAAAGAAAAAGCCTGTTCTTGCGTCTATGAGCGACGTAGCAGCATCTGGCGGTTACTATATAGCTACAGCTTGCGATACTATTATCGCTCATCCGCTGACTATTACTGGTTCTATTGGCGTGATTTCTGCTATTCCGAATTTCTCGGATGCGATTTCTAAGCTGGGAATTAGCATTGATACTGTGCAAACAAATAAAAATACGCATTTTTTTAATCCAATGCTAAATGTTCCACAATATCAGAAAGATAAGTTCGTCAATATGAGCAGAACTATTTATTATCGCTTCCTAAATAAAGTAGCTGAATCTCGAAAAATGACTGTAGAGCAAGCGAGAAGCTATGCGAAGGGAAGAGTTTGGACTGGTAAGGACGCAAAGGATAGAAATTTGGTCGATGTTTTGGGCGGTTTGACAGAAACTATAAAAATTGCGAAACAAAAGATGGGAATTAACGTAAATACTCCTGTAAGGGTTAAAGTTTTTCCTAAAACAGTCGATAATATAAGCGGGTTGTTAAATATGCTTAAAAAATCTGACAGTCTGGAAGATGAAGAGCTTAGCCTTAACCAATATCTAAACGCAATGTCTATGAAGATGGGCCAAGAATATGGATATTTCAAAGCCATCTATCAAACACTGCCAAAGGAAATGCAGAAACAGTTAATACACTTGCTGAATGTAATTAATATGTCAGAAACTGAAAAGACACTGATGATACTTCCTCAAGCGTATGTTATAGATTAGAAAAATTTTCTTCTTCATATTAGTAACAATTTCTCCTGAAATAATTGTTATAAATGATACTCAAGTTCATTAGATGAAAGACTAATGAACTTTCTTTTAAGAGAAAAGCCCAAGATAAGCGAATATCTTGGGCTTTTTCTGTTTCTTCTAAGATCTACGGTGAAGCTTATAGCTTAGTCATTCCGGAGTACTTAATCAGCAGCTTCTTGCGTCCAACTGAATTGAACATCACAGTGGCTTGCTTGTTATCGGCTATGCCACTCATAGATTCAATGACCCCCACGCCGAATAACTTATGACTCACCTTGTCGCCTGTCTTAAGTGTAAGGAAGAGCGGCAATTTGCTGCCTTGGCTTTCCATCGCAGGTTTAGCACTTGACTCTCGCTTACGGATAGGATACCCGCTTTCGTATGAGTTGGAGCTAGAAGAAGGGGGTATCTGAGAGTAGTTCTCATCGCGGAATAGTGGTTTCTTCTTAATTATTGTGGATTGTTCCTTGGTTAGCTCGTCGCCACACATATAGCGTTCGTCTATCTCGCCGATGAAACGCGATTTGCGGTTCAGAATAACATCGCCGAAGCGCATTCTGCGGCGGCAATAGGAGATGTCGAGGTTTTTCTCAGCACGTGTGATAGCCACGTACATAAGGCGACGTTCCTCTTCGAGGTCGGCTGGGTTTTCCTCCGCCAATCCAAGAGGGAACAGTCCTTGCTCCAGACCAACTATATACACGTGTGGGAACTCTAAACCCTTGGAAGAATGCACGGTCATCAGCTTAATGGCATTATCCTGTAAGTCATTATTATCCGCATCAGTGATGAGTGCAGACTGCTGCAGATATTCCTCTAAACTTGGATTTTCATTGCTAATGAAATACTGCTCAATATCAGCGAAAAGCTGATCTATGTTATTCACACGGTCGATGGAGTCATCAGTAGTCATTTCCTCGTATGCTTTTCGTACGCCGGTTGCCTCCAAGTAGTCGATAATATCCTCAATCTGATTCATAGAGGTCGGCAGATATGAGTAGTTATCAACGAAATCGACAAACTTACGGACAGCCCATCGCTTAGCGGGCTGGATAGCGCTTATGTCCTCCACGCTGCGCAAAGCATTGTGGAATAAGATGTTATTGTCCTTTGCGAAGGCAACAACCTTGTTTATCGTGCTATCGCCAATGCCGCGGATTGGAAAATTAATTATGCGCATAATGGACTCGGAATCACTAGGATTAACAAGTATCTTAAGATATGCCATCAAGTCTTTAATCTCCTTGCGGGAGAAGAAGGAGGTACCGCCAATTACTTGATACTTCAAAGACTTAGCCTTAAGCGCCTTCTCAAAGCTTAGGGATTGCGCATTCGTTCGATAAAGAATGGCGAAATCGCGTTCGGCGCATTTCTCGCTCTGCACAAGCCGAGAGATAGAGTTAGCTATCTGTTGGCTTTCTTCGAAGTCGGAGTCATAAGTGCGCAGGTATATCTTTTCGCCTTCGGGGTTGTCCGTCCAAAGCGTCTTAGGAATTTGAGATTTATTATTCTTTATTACACTATCGGCAGCACCAATGATATTCTTAGTCGAGCGGTAATTTTGCTCAAGTTTCACGATTTTCGCATCGGGGTATTCCTTCTGGAAGTCAAGTATATTGCGAATATCCGCGCCGCGCCATTTGTAGATACTTTGGGAGTCGTCCCCCACGACGCAGATGTTTTGGTGTGCTTGCGCCAGCTGCGTAATTATCAGATATTGCACGCGGTTAGTGTCTTGATACTCATCGACGAGTATGTATTTAAATCTTTCTTGGTATTTCGCGAGGATTTCGGGAATTTGTAGCAGTTTAATCATATTCAGCAGTAAATCATCGAAGTCCATTGCATTATTTTCCATCAGGCGACGCTGATACTCGGCATATACGAAAGCGACGGTCGCGGAGTGGCGTCCTTTGTCTATCATTTCATACTGATTATATGGTATCATTTTATTCTTAGCGGCGGAGATTTTCCCGCTAAGTGCCTGCGGAGTAAGCTCTTTATCGTTAATATTATATTCTTTACATATCTTCTTGATTATTGAGCGAGAGTCATCTGTATCATAGATACTGAAGTTTGAGTCATAGCCTATGAATTTCGATTCCGCACGCAAGATACGAGCAAAAATGGAGTGGAAAGTGCCGGCATATATTTGCTTTGCTTGTTCTTCGCCTATCATTTTGCCGATACGGCTTTGCATTTCCTGTGCCGCTTTATTCGTGAATGTTAGGGCGAGTATATTCCACGGTCTTATTCCATTAATGATAAGATTCGCGATGCGGTTCGTCAGAGCTTTTGTTTTGCCACTGCCTGCACCTGCGATTATCAGCAGGGGACCGTGCAAGTGCTGCACAGCTTCATATTGTTTTTCATTCAGATCGCTAAAAATTTCATTATCTATAAGGTTGTTGCTCATATCAAGAAGGGATAATCTATGTGAATAGAAAAATTAAGAGTAGAATGTTAATGAATACATTACTATCAAATTTGATTTTTTAGGATTTACATAGACGAATATGCTATAGAATGATTATGAATGACAGAAAGATTATTATTACGAGCATAGATAAGTAATATTAGTATTAATATTATGTTTGTTATTTTACGTATACCTTTTAATCTTTGGTAATGAGTATATTTTTTCTTATTTTTGCTATTTGTATAATTTAAGAAATTTGGACATATAAAAGTATGAATAAACTGTTAATCGAAAAAAGCAGAAGCGGCAGACGCGGATACTCCCTCCCCGAATCTGGCGTGCCAGCAGTAGACGTGAATAAAGCTATTCCTGCTCAATTCCTCCGCAAGGACAATCCTATGCTCCCAGAAATGAGCGAAAATGAAGTGTCTCGCCACTTCTTTAACCTCTCTCAACTTAACTACTGCCTCGATACTGGGTTCTATCCACTCGGCAGCTGTACTATGAAGTATAACCCAAAAGTGAATGAAGTTACTGCAAGTATGCCAGGCTTCGCTCACCTGCACCCAATGACTAACCCAGAGGACGCTCAGGGTGCGCTCCGCCTTATGTATGAATTAGGTGAATGCTTGAAGGAAATCTTCGGTCTTCCGGGCGTATCGCTTCAGCCAGCAGCTGGTTCTCACGGCGAGTTCACCGGTATTATGACTTTCCGCGCATACCACCACTCTCGTGGCGATGTGAAGAGAACTAAGATTCTTATCCCAGACTCTGCTCACGGCACTAACCCAGCTTCTGCTGCAATGGCTGGCTTCAGCATAGTTACGATTAAGTCACGCCCGGACGGAAGAGTGGACTTGGACGACTTAGCTTCAAAATGTAACGATGAAACAGCAGGCTTAATGCTTACTAATCCAAATACTATTGGTCTATTCGAAAGCCAAGTGGTAGAGATTGAAAAGCTCGTGCACGGCTGTGGCGCTTTAATGTATATGGACGGTGCTAACCTTAATGCGCTTATGGGACTTACTCGTCCGGGCGATATGGGCTTCGATTGCGTTCATACTAACTTACATAAGACATTCTCCACTCCTCACGGTGGTGGCGGTCCTGGTTCTGGCGCTATTTGCGTTAGCGAGAAGTTAATCCCATTCTTGCCAGTTCCTCAAATCGTGAAAAATGGCGAAAAATATGAGCTAATCACTGATATACCTACTTCAATTGGTAAAGTTCATAGCTTCTTTGGTAACTTCGGAGTGCTGGTGCGCGCATATACTTATATCAGAATGCTCGGCAGCAAGGGTTTACGCGAAGCAAGCGAAGTGGCTATTTTGAATGCAAATTACCTCTTCTCGCTGATGAAGGACACTTTCGATGTGCCATTTGATGAATACTGTATGCACGAATTCGTTCTTTCTGGCGACAGACAGAAGAAGCTTGGTGGTTCCACAAAGGATATGACTAAGCGCCTTTTGGACTACAAGTACCACGCTCCTACAGTTTACTTCCCGCTCATCGTTCACGAGGCTATGCTTATCGAGCCAACTGAAACAGAAACAAAGGAAACGCTTGATGAGTTCGCAGCAACTATGAAGAAAATCGCTAAAGAAGTAGAGGAAGATTTAAACTCTGTATTAACTTCTCCTCACACTACTCCATTGAAGCGTTTAGACGACGCCTTAGCTGCTCGCAACGTGAATATCACTTGGACGAAATAACAGCGAAAGCCCGGTGGGCTTGCGCTGTTAGAATTAAGAAGTAAGAATTAAGAATTAAGAATTGTGGTTGAAAATCGTCCCCGAGAGGGGACGATTTTCTAATATTAAACAGATTGAATGATTAACAAGAAGTTTACTATGGCGAAAAATAAAAAAAGCTATATCTCTCAATTAGATTTAATTAAAGAATATTTTCTTTCTCATCCGAACAGAGAAATACCGCATCCTGAGGTAGTTGATTGGGCTACTAAAGAATACTCAAAAAGAACAAAGAAAGTCTTTAGAGATCCTGATAGGGCTGTACGCTCACTTCACCAAAAAGGATTTTTGATAAAAGTAAGGAAAGGTGTTTATAAGTATGACCCTGATTTTATTGATAACAAAGACTTCGATGAATTTACCCCTGAGCAGAAGGAAGAGATCCTAAAGCGTGGTGATTATCGCTGCGCAGTTTGTGATTTGGGAGAAAAAGAAGGTGTGAAACTTCATATAGCTCATTTGAAACCAAAAGAACTCGCTGGCGAGCATACTATTGAAAATGGCCAAGTATTATGCGAAAAACATCATTTTTTGCTAAAAGAATATAAACATAAATCTTTAGGTAAACAGTTTATAATTAATCAATATGAGCGAGCAAAATATATCAATGATAAAGAAGTGATGGCACTCAGTCTTGAATTATTAGAGATTTTCGAAAAGCATGGTATTGATAGCCATATTAATTGGAAAAAGTAGAAGGAATTAATTAATGGAATTACACCCTCAAATATAAAGGCGAGCAAATGCTCGCCCTTTTTGAATTAAGAAGTAAGAACTAAGAATGAATAATCTAGGATGAAAATTGACTTCGTCAATTTTCATCAACCGTTTTTCATTTTTAACGCTTTAGCGAAAGCCTTAGGGCTTCCGCTAAAGCTTATTTCCTTCCTACAATGCTATTGAGCATCAGTACCTTCTGTATTTCTTCAGGAACTGCTCCGAGACATCCAAGTATTGAGCTATCTCTTTGCGACTCATCCCCTTGTGCTCCTCGATGAAACGAGAAATAAAGCTGTCTAAGCGGGAAATCTTCGGAATGTAAAAACTCATTCCAGATAGCTCTCGCATAGCACATCGCACACCCGCGATGCCAATGCCATCTGCTAACATCTTTAAGTCGTCAGTTAAATCGTTGTATTCGATTTCGTCGAATCTGTCAGTCATTTTTGTTTCCTTATATTTATGAGAGAATTTGTAAATTAACTTATTATGTTATAATTTTGTAGTACTAAATATTACTAATCGATTAGTAATTAATACTAACGAATGCAAAATTAAGTAGTTTTTACTATCTATGCAAGTAATATTTACTCACACTTAATAATACAAAATAGATTAAAAAGCATATAAGTATGAATGAACTGGAAACAGGAATAGGGCAAAGATTAAAAGAAGTGCGCATCAATCACATAGCGGAGCGAAAGCTGTCGATTAATGAATTAGCCGAGCTTTTGGATGAATCGCAGTTTAATATCTCCAACTACGAAAGCGGAAAGGCGAACGTCCCAAACCGCGTGCTTATCAAGCTCTATAGGCAGGGAATAAACCCCACTTGGGTGCTCACCGGCGAGGAAGAAGTCTTCAGCGTCAAGGCTCGCGAAAAACAGAATAAACTGCTAAGTAACTTCAATGCAAGTGATTTAGCCATTTTGGCGCGCGCAGGCGACATAATGCAGCAAATTGCCAAAACCAGAAACAGAGGCGATGAATGAAAAGCCAGGACGAAGAAGTAAATAATAATTATGAGGTGTATAAATTCCTTATCTCGCGACTGCTGCGATGCGACTTCGCACTGGATACACTAAGTCCCAGCGATAGAAAGATATTAGAGCAATATGAGCGGGAATATCCTGCTATATTCATTGATGCGTATAATTATGCTTTGGAGTATAGCACAGAGCTGAAATGCTCCGAAAAAGAAGAAGAGGAAGCCTCATCCGAGCGGGCTTTCCAACTGAAGGAAAATCCCCACAGCGATGAGGACAGAGTGGATATCTCCACCAAAAGCGTTAAAGAGGTGTTGGGTATAGAGGCGGACGAGCTGCATATAGCTGATATTCGCGGCGATTCTATGAATAATATAGGACTAAAAACAGGTGATATGGCTATATATAAACAGCTGAAAGAGATACCCAAGAACGATACCATAGTTATCGCGAAAATTGCCGGCGAGCACTTCATCAAGAAGCTTAAGTATATAAATAATACTGTTTATCTGCTATCGGAAAATCCGAAATACCCGCCATTTAACTTAGAAGAGTCTCGCAGTGCGAAGGTCGTCGGAGAGGTGATTGCGAATATTACTTTCTTCGATAAAGATTAATGCAGTGTTAAGTTCGAGTGAGAATTTAGTTAATTATATTATGCCTTTGCGAAAAATAACGCAGAATTTCGTAACTTTGCGTTCTATTATTAATGATTATAAGGTTATGTATTAAATGAGTACAATAAACAAAGTTTCTTTTGGCAAGGCACTAATGATGCTCTTTGCCACACTATTTATGGCGTCGTGCGGTAGCGATGACCCCGTAAATCCAGGATATGATCCAATCAAGGTAGACTTCGCCGTGATAAGCGATTGCCACTACTTTAAAGCATCGCTCGGCACAGAAGGAAAGGCTTTCGAAGAGTATATCCACAGTGATAGAAAGCTCGTGGCGGAGAGCCAAGCAATCAATGAAGCGGCTATTGAGTTGCTGAAGAAAGAACCAGTGGAATTCGTGCTTGTCTCTGGTGATTTAACCAAAGACGGCGAAAAGGAATCCCACATTGAGTTCGCAAAGCTATTAAACATACTTGAAGTGAATGGTAAAAAAGTTTACGTCGTTCCGGGAAATCACGATATAAACAATCCGCACGCGATGAGATTCGAAGGCGACCAAGAAATCCCAGTTGATAGAGTAACTCCAGAAGAATTCGTAGAAATCTATAAAGACTACGGCTTCAGCGAAGCACTCTATAGAGATCCAAATTCACTCAGCTATATAGTTGAGCCTAAGCCGGGATTATGGATTTTCTGCCTCGATGATAACAAATATGATAACAATATCACTCTTGGCGCTCCAGAAACAAGCGGACGCTACAAAAAAGAGACTATGGACTGGATAATGAAGCACTTAGCCATTGCCAGAGAAAAGAATAAAATAGTTATCGGCATGCAGCACCACGGTTTGGTAGAGCATTTCGCTGGTCAGAGCCACTATCCAGTATCTAAGGAATATGTAATTGATGATTGGGAAGAAGTAGCTCGCAAGTTCATCGCTGGCGATATGAAAGCCATTTTTACTGGTCACTTCCACGCGAACGACGTAACTAAGTATCAAATCAATATTGGCGAAATTCACGACATACAGACTGGTTCATTCGTTACTGCTCCTTGTCCATATAGAATAGTTAATCTCGACGAAAAGAGTGTTCGCTTAACTCCTAAGTTCATCGAAGAGATTAAATTCGATACAAAGGGAATGTCATTCCAAGATTATGCAACTAACTTCATTCGCACAGGAATGCTTGGTTTCGTAGTTCAATACTTAGTATCAAATGGCATTAGCGAGGACATAGCAAAAGAGATTGCTCCTTATGGAATAGAGGCATTTATCGCTCACTACAAGGGCGATGAAGTCCTGCCAGAGAAGACACGTCAATTCGTCGAAAAGCTGAACGAGATGAAGGATGCCCGCGTGAAGATACTTGCAGCGATGATTAAGTCATTATATCGCGATATCAATCCGACTGATAATTACACGCGGATAGAAATTAAGCGAAGAGTTTAAGAAAAAGCCCTAAGGAGAGGGCTTTTTTATTTTATGGCGAGCCATAAAATAAGGTAAAAGGTAAAAGTTAACGATGAAAATAGGCATAGCCTATTTTCTTATTATATATTAGAAAATTGACGAGGTCAATTTTCATCATTCGTTTTTCATTTTTCATTTTTCATTTTTAACGCGTAAGCCTTTCGGCTTACGCTTTTGGCGAAATTTAGCCATCTGTGGAAAAAATAACTACACTGTTTTGTTCAAATAATAATATTCTACTAATTAATAAAATGCGGTGAATATTATTCGTGTATTGTTAAATGCCGATGAATACGCACTTTGGGGCTGTGTTTTAAGTTTGGCACGATTATTTAATATGTAGAATTGTGCTGATAAATCAATAGGATATTGATAAGGCAGTCAGCACGATAGATAATTAACAAAATTGGAAGTAAAATTAACTAATAATTACACGGAGGTAACAAATGCCTTTTGCAGTTGGCGGAAATAGCCGCATTAGAACAAATATACCAGCGGAGAACGCATATAATGCACTCGAAGTCTCCAACAGAAATATATCACTCAGACAGCTGAGACTCTCCACAGGTAAGCGTATTAACAACGCTTCCGATGACGTAGCTGGATACATCACTTCAAGAGCCCTTGCTGCAAGAAACGGTTCATTGAAAGCTGCCCAGAGATCCGTAGCTGATGCACAAAACGTTACAGCAATAGCTCTAGATTCATATGAAAATATTGCTTCGCTACTTACAACTATGAAGGATACTACAGCTCAAGCCGCAAGTGCCGCTATGGGTGAGTCAGAAAAAGTAGCACTTGCTAAAGCTGCATATAGAATGGCTGAGCAAATTCAAACTGTAGTCGACTCCACAGTTTTTGCTGGACAGCAACTCATTAAAGGTGATTTTAAAACGAGCTTTGCTATAGCAACAAATGCTACTAATCAGTTAATACCAATGGAAATTAATTTAACTAATGCGGAGGCTAATGTTAAAAATAATTTCAATATAGCATTGGAAACAGGTGTTACTACGGCTGATCTTAATGTAGACAGTAATGCCAACTTCGTAGGTGTAAAAGAACTAAATCTGAAGTCTTTTGATGCTGTAAAATCAGGAGCCTTAGGTATTTTTGCGCCAGACAATATAGGAAAAACACTGCAATCTCTAGCTAATGCTATCGATAATGTGAATAAAATAGCGTCTTTCGTAGGTGGCGTGGTGAATCGATTAAGTTCTCAAGAAGAGGTGCTAAAAGGACAGATAACAAACTATAATTCTGCTATCTCTCGTATCGAAGATGCCGACGTGGCACTTGAGCAATTGGAACTCGTGAAAGCACAGTTTTTGCAGAGCTCTTCGCTTACAGCACTTGCGCAAGCGAACGCTAACCCACAGCAGTTCTTACAGCTGATTAAGGGATAATCAGGACATTAAGAAGATAATTAATTAAACATATACATATAAAACGGACTATTCCGCTTTATAGGGGGGATTTGAAACTGATAGCTTTAAGTTATTGGACTTATGGTGCTATAGCTGTACCCCCTTATGAACAGCATTAGTGCGCCTCTAACCAATTACTTCCGCTGCCGAGCTCTGCGACGATGGGAACATCGCCCAGAGCTATGGCGGTTTCCATATTATGCTTCACTATAGTTTTTAAATCCTCAAGCTCTTCGGGCAGGCACTCGAAGACAAGTTCGTCGTGAACTTGCATTATCATCTTGGACTTTAGTCCGGCTTCGTTTATTGCTTTATGCACTTTCAGCATTGCTATTTTTATTAAATCTGCTGCTGTGCCTTGAATTGGCATATTGATAGCCGCACGCTCGTATGCAGACTTAATATTTCGGTTCGAGCTGTTTATTTCCGGGAAATAGCGTCTTCTGCCGAGCAGGGTTTCGGCGTATTCATTCTGATGAGTGAACTCTATGGTGTCGTCCATATACTTCTTAATGCCGGGGTATTTCTCGAAGTAATTATTTATTATCGAAGTGCTTTCGTTGCGCGTAATGCCCAATCTTTGCGACAAGCCGAAAGAACCCAATCCGTACATAATTCCGAAATTCACTGTCTTTGCTATGCGTCTTTGGTCGTCGCTAACGGCGTCTATTGCTATGTCGTTCAGCACGGCTGCCGTAGCAGAATGTATATCCTTCTTCTCGTTGAACGCATCAATCAGGTTCCTATCATTAGAGAAAAAAGCCATAATGCGCAGTTCTATCTGCGAGTAGTCGGCGGAAAGTATCAGGTTTCCGTTCTCGCCTATGAATGCTTTGCGTACTTCCTTCCCTGCGTCGGAGCGAATAGGTATATTCTGCAGGTTCGGCTCATTAGAGGAGAGACGACCAGTATTCGTGCCGGTCTGGTTATAATTTGTGTGTAGTCTTCCGGTAGCGGGGTTAATCATCAGCGGGAGAGCATCTACGTAAGTGGATTTCAGCTTTGCCAACTGACGATAGCGCAGAATGTAATCAGCTATAGGGAAGGCATACCTAAGAGCGCTAAGGGTTTCCACATCTGTGGAGTATCCCGTTTTGGTCTTCTTTCCAGCTGGAAGTTTCATCACTTCGAAGAGGATTTCGCCGAGCTGTTTCGGAGAGTCCAGGTTAAACTCTTCGCCTGCCTCGCTGAAGACACTGGCACGCAATTGATCTATTTTGCCACCCAGTTCATCGGAGATTTCCTTTAAGCCTTTATCATCTATCTTTACGCCTGTATATTCCATATCTAAGAGAACGGAGATAAGCGGGAATTCCACCTCGCGGGCGAGTTTATTCAGCTTATCAGTGGCTTGCAGCTGCGAATCAAGTTTATTCTTCAGCTTTAGGGCTATATCGGCATCTTCGCTGGCGTAATCGCTGATTAGAGCGGGATCTAAGTCCGTCATAGCCTTTTGCCCTTGCTTTTTAGTGCCTATTAGCGAGCTTATCTCTATAGGCTGATAGTTCAAATACTTTAGCGAAAGGGCATCTAGGCTGAGCTGGGAATCCGGATTAATGAGGTGTCCGGCAACCATAGAATCGAATGTAATAGGGGAAAGATCTATGCCATGACGCTTCAGGATAATGGCATCGAACTTTATATTTTGTCCGCCTTTTGCTATATTTGGATTTTCCAGCAGTGGCTTAAGCGTGTCTATAGCTTCTTCTGTTGGTATAGCTTGGAAGTCGCCACTATCATTTGTGGCGAATAAATCATTCTCGGCTATGTGCTTATTATCGCTTTTCACGGCAATATAATATGCCTCGTCCTCTGCGGTGGAGAGGGAGATGCCCGCCAAATCGCAAGACATTCTATCTAAGGAGCTGGTTTCCGTATCAACTGAGATATACTCTGCATTTTCCAATTTCTTAACTAATTCCTTCAGGCTGTTAATTTCATTAATCAAAGTATACTTCACTTTGCTTGCGTCGAATTGGGCAATGCTTTCCTCTTCGTTGGCTAGGCTATCGCTTTCAAAGTCTGGGGAATAGGAGTATAGCTCGGCATCTTTCAGCCACTTAACTTTGAATTGGTTAAAGTTCAGCTCGGAGAAGAAATCGTATAGAGCTTTTGCGTCTGGTAGCTGCATTTTGGTTTGAATATCAGGCAATTCGAGGTCAGTGAGTATAGTAACCAAGTCGTATGCTTGATAAGCGGATTCCTTCCCGGCAATGAGTTTGGATTTCACGCCGGCAGGGGTGATTTCCTCCACATTATTATATAGATTATCCAAAGTATTATACTTCTGAATAAGCGGAATAGCCGTTTTTTCGCCTATGCCTTTCACCCCGGGTATATTATCGGAGCTATCGCCGATGAGGGCGAGAACGTCTTTCACTTGCTCTGGCACGCCGCCGAACTTATTTCGCACTTCGTCCAAATCTACATAAGTAAAATCTCGCTCACGGCTGCGGGAAAGCTTAAGTAATTTAATTCTATCATCGACTAATTGATAATAGTCCTTATCCTCTGTTATGCAGAAGACTTCATAATCGGTGAATTGCTTAGCCATAGAGCCGATTATATCATCAGCTTCGTAGCCGGGCATTTCTATTTGTTTGATACCCGCCAAGTCCAAAAACTCCTTAATACGCTTAAGCTGAGGCACGAGGGCATCGGGGAATTCATCGCGGTTAGCCTTATATTGCTCATATTTTTCGTGGCGGAAAGTAGGAGAAGCCGTATCGAAAGCGACCACCATATTGCCGGCATTCTGTGATTTAATCAGCGAATGCAGGGTGTTGATGAATCCGAAAACAGCGTATGTAGGCTCGCCGGAGTCCGAGTGAAAATTGCTTTTTGCCATTGCGTGATATGCCCTAAACACGAGGGACATACCATCTATTAAGAAGAGTTTTTCCATTGTGGGAATACTTATATTTAATTACTTACAACTGTAGAACAATAAGACGCAAAGAAAAAAAAATGATTATATTTTGTTTATTTAAAAAAAAGTCTTAATTTTGAATACCTTTAACGGTGCATTGATTTAATATTAGTCTTTTATTATTGGAAACCGATTACCAAGGTAGTTATTTGGAGACTCACACCTAATACTACAATTGGATAGGGCAAATCCAATAGTATTATTAGAAACCACAAATTCTAATAATGGGAAGCAGGTGAAAATCCTGCACGGTAGCGCCGCTGTAACGGACGACAATAGGTTCTCGGCAGAAGATGCAGCCACTGAGGGAAATAACCAACCCCCTTGGGAAGGCAGAGCCTAAAGGATGACTCCGAAGTCAGAATATCAAGCTAATATATGCTCATTGCGTTTTGGTGTATCACACTGCGCCAAAGACGAAAAACATCTGCGCTTAACGGATGCTATGAGGAAATTCAGCACATCTATTTTCCCTGCCGATTTTCTCATCAAAAATTGTAAATAAAGTCGTTGATACTCTTATGTATCAGTATT
>JBHADY010000102.1:0-2815 GCA_041855325.1 Ignavibacteriota bacterium | reverse complement strand
ATGACGCATCATATCCTAAAGTAAATTTTCATATTTACAACTTTTCAAACAATAATAAGCTGGATTACTCACTCGTAAGAGATGATATCAAAATCGTAAGTAATGGCAAAGATATATCTATTGACGAGTTTGATAATCCAATACAGACTGCAATAGAAGAGCAATCTATTGTGCTGTGTTTTGATGCGGCTATAGACAAAACTCGATTTGAACTTTATAAAAATGTAGCTATTCATTTTTCTAGCTTACTAGATCCGGAAAAGAATGAGCTTTCACTCGTGTCTTTTGAAAAGTACCCAGCGATAAGCAGCTACTTTACTAATGACTTCACAGAAATAAATAATAAAATCTCTAAGCTGAAGACTGTTCAGCTATCCGATATACTTAAAGGCTTCAACTTGCAGCCGGGCGGAGCTATCGAAATACTGAAACAAGCAAAGTATGAAAACAAGGCAATAGTACTTCTTTCTGACGGAAATAAATACTTTAATTCTTCAGAAATCCTCCTATTAGCAAATTCTGTCGGGGTCCCTATCTACGTAGTTTCTATCAATAAAATAGTATCTCCAGATGTTGCGAACCTATTCGGCAAAAGCAAAGGTGATAGAGTAGATGAAATAACACCTGCAAATTATAAAGATAAATCCTTGCAACTATTTGCTAAAATTAACAGATATAAGCCTATATACATTAGCTTCACAAATGTGCTAAACTGCGAAGATAGCAATTTTGTAGTTGTTTCTAACCTTAAGACAAATAGCAAGGCAAACTTTTCTATAGCAGTCCCCGATACAAGCAAGCCATACCTTGAAATTGATCCTCAATATTTGAAGTATGGTGCTATTCTGCCTAATCAATCAAAGACTCTATCCGTAACCCTTACGGCAAGAAGAAAAGATATTGCTGTGTCTAATATGACGCTCACATCAGATGCTTTTAAAATCGAGGGATATAACAATACTCCTTTCGTTATTCCAGTAAATGAATCTAAAAAATTTGATATTAGCTATAACCCTAAGGATTCTGCTCTCATATTTGCGATAATGGAAGTGCATTCCGATGCTTGCTCCGGAAAGGACTTATTCATCAGTGCAGGTTTCCCGAACGTGAAACCAAAGAGCAATACCATTAAAATTACGAATCCAAACGGTGGCGAAGTATTCGTCGCTGGCGATACTGCGATGATAACTTGGTTTGGCGTTCTTCCTAATGATCTTATTCAATTGCAGTATACTACTGACAATATGAGAACTTGGGACACAATGGCTGTCAATATAAGCGGACTCAAATACTCTTGGGATGTTATCAACAAAATAGGTGACCAAAATAGGGTAAGAATTGTGCAATTATGGCCTAATAACATTGGTCAAACTCTCGATTTAAGACTAAATGAAGTAGTGTATTCTGCTAATTTCTCCCTCTCTGATAATGAAGGACACGTGGTAACAACCTCAGCGGATGGAACAGTTAAGCTATTTAAGTCTTATTCTGGTGCTGTGATCCGCGAATATAGATTACCTGAAGCAAAGGTAAGCACAAACTGGGCTAACTTCAGCCACGATGACGCGCATATATGTGCTTCCTATGATGATGGACGAATAGTTATATGGAATACTAATTCCGGTGCTATTGAAAAGTCAATCCAAGCTCATAATGGCAAGGTTAATTGCGTTAATTTCAGTAAAGATAACGCTAAATTAGTAAGTTGCGGATATGATGAATTGCTTAAAGTTTGGGATGCAAAATCCGGAAATACTATTAAGACATTCAATAATGGAAATAAAATATGGTTCGCTAAATTCGTAGAAAACGATACGAAAGTATTATTCTGCGACACAAGAGGTACTGCCAAAGTTTATGACTTAGCAACTGAAAAGGTGGTAAAGACCTTCTCTAATCCAATGTATAAATTTAAATCTAATAACGTGGAAATTAACAAAGATGAGACTTTGGTGGCTGTTTCCCAGAATGACGGCAAAGCATCTGTTTATGACTATAAAACTGAAAAACTATTATTCACTGTAACACACGAAACTCCGGATAATCCGAATACAGTAGTGAATTACGTTGCTTTCGGCTATCACTATAATAACCCCAAACAAGAGTTAATTATTACTTCTTCAAGTGATTACACTGCAAGAATTTGGGACGCGAAAACTGGTCAGCCTTCTAAGACTAACACATCAAATATTCTTAGCGAACACAATAACGGTGTTAATATGGCTGTGTTTAACTTCGACGGCTCTCGTATCTTAACTGCCAGCATTGACTCTTTAGCTAAAGTTTGGAACCTGAATAAACGCGAACTTCAAATTGATACTAGTGATAAAAACTTCTCAATCGCTCGGGCACAAGTTGAATTCGATACTCTAAAGTTTGCTCGCACAGCCATAGAAGAGATTAGATATAAAGAGTTTGAAAGCTATATGACTAATAAGCTAAATGGTAGCTTCTCTATTTATGATATGTTCCTTAGCGGTGAAAATGCAGATGAATTTAAGATATTAGAACCATTCGAGCAATTTAGAATTAAGCCAAAAGAATCGAAAAACATCTCGCTCAGCTTTGCTCCAAAGGCTATGGGAAGACGAGTGGCATTTCTAAATGTAGTTGTTCCACAGGATACTATCAAAATACCTATAGTCGGAGAAGGCTATGAAGTCGGCTTACAAGTGCAGTACTTCACTGTTGATTTGGGACAGGTTCAGATTGGTGACTTTAAAGACACTACTTTAACAGCACTTTTGAAGAATAAATCATCTCGCAATGTGCGTGTTATTAGATTGGAAAACATTAATGATAAATCAACTGCTTT
>JBHADY010000101.1:0-9380 GCA_041855325.1 Ignavibacteriota bacterium | reverse complement strand
ATGTCTATCACTTGCCGGTCTTCCTCGATAAGGTGCTTGAATACCTGAATATCAAAGAAGACGGAACCTATATTGACGGAACTCTTGGCGGGGGCGGGCACTCCGCAGAAATTTTGCGAAGGCTGGGGAAAAACGGGAAACTGTTAGCCTTCGACAAAGACATCGCAGCAATTGAACATTGCACCGCGATATTTGCTGAAGAACTTAATAAAAAAGAGGGGGAAAGCAAAATAACTCTTTGCAATGAGTGCTTCAGTGGGGCATGCAGCATAAAGAACCTGCACGGAAAAGTTAATGGCATTCTGCTCGACTTAGGCGTCTCCTCGCGTCAGCTCGATGACAGCGAAAGAGGCTTCTCCTATAGATTCGAAAGCCCATTAAACTTGCGATTCGCTTCCTCCGGACGCGACGCAGAGGATATCCTCAATTCCGACAGACAAGAAGAGATAGAAAGGTTACTTAAGCTTTATGGGGAAGAACCTTTCGCTAAAAGTATAGCGCGACGTATAGCAGAAATACGTCGCGTGTTCCCCATAAAAACTACTACCGACCTACGAAAAATCATAGAAGATTCCGTTCCGAAAAGCCAACTTATTCGCTCGCTCTCGCGTAGCTTCCAAGCTATTCGCATTGCCGTGAATAATGAGCTCGGCGTTCTGGAAGACACTCTCAATAACGTTGTCCCTATTCTCGCTCCCGGCGGAAGAATCGTTGTTATCTCCTATCACTCCTTAGAAGACAGAATCGTGAAGAATATCTTCCGCGAACTCTCGCATAAGAAGTATTCGGACGACCCTATACCCGTCCTCGAACGCGAACCCGTGCTAAAAGTGCTCACCAGCAAGCCGATTATCCCAGACGAAGCAGAAATCAAACGCAACCCGCGTTCCCGCAGTGCTAAGCTCCGCGTAGCAGAGAGAGTGTAGCTATTTTTGGAGTTTATCACAAACTATGTACCACTGTTCGCTTTTCTCGCAGAGGAGGATTATTTCGTTCCCTCTGACAGCAAGAATCTTGAATACAGAGTATTCCTTCATATCATCATTCAGTTTGTACTTCTTCATAGTACCGGATTTTATATCATAGTTGATAATCTCTCCATCAGCATTGTAAAGATATAAATTATCATCATTCTCGAATAGCTGTGCATTTGCTTTATTAATAAGATCTGTATCTATATTATAATTGCCTATTTCCTTCAAATTCTTATCATAGAAAGTAGCTTTTTTCGCCTCGAAGTTATAAATTATCAAGGTATTATCATTTGCTATTGTGCTTATATTATCTTTACTCTTTAGCGGGAAATCACTCTTCTTTAGCGAGAGTAAATCATTGAATTTATTAGCTTTAATATCATACACTTTGGATCTGATTAAAGTATCGATATCAGCGAATTCCTTTTGTATGAAATAATTCAAGTGAGAATATAGCACCACAATTTTATCATTAAAGTAAGTAACATCAGTAGGATAATAAAGTTCATTCAAAGACGGTATTTTGCTTATCACGGAGAACTCTTTACCCTCTTTCTTAATAATATAATATTCCTTTTCCCAAGATATTGCTTTATTTCCCTCATATTCTGTTAATTTATATCCGGCGAACATATACGCCCCAAAGTATGCCACTTTATCTTTAGCACTTATCATAGTACCAATTTCCACTAATTTAGGGTAATTCTTCTTATTTTCTGCCCAAAATTGTTCATCGTCATCAGGCTTTTTGTAGTAAAATTCTATGCTTTCACTCTCTTTTGAAAGATCGCTACAGCTTTGTATCTTTCCTGAGTTTATATCTATACTCAGCAAAATACTTTGAGTGCCATCGAAAATGTGCAATTTATCACCATTTAGTATTGCAACGTGAGGAACGTATAAGAAAGCGGAGTCATCTTCCAATATCAGCGTTTGCTTCAAGCTCGATGAGCTATTACTCCCGGATAGCTTTTGTACTTCTTCCATATCCACTGGGTTAATATTTAGCGTATTCTTGCGATAGATTACTTCCTCGCCCCTGCTAACAAAGAAAATGGGAATATCATAAGGAGTAATTTCTGGTTTGTTAAGACTTTGAAATAGCTTATCATCTTTCTTTAGTGCGATGAATTTCCTGCCCAAGCGTTTATTGATAATCTTTAGCTCTTTTTGTGAATCAGTCAGAGTGTAAAACTTAATTTTACTTTCGTCTATATTAAGTTCTTTTTTCAGTTGATCAATGGTTTGCATCACAGCAGCTTGGCAGCAAGAAGTGCATTCCTGAGCTTTAACATAAAAGTTATATTCAAGCTCATTGCTCTTGGCACTTATAGCAAAGCAGGTAAGTAAAAATAGAATTAATGTGCTAAGTCTCATCTTGTCTCCGAATATTAATGCCGCACACAAAATTATGCAATAATATCAAATATTGCAAATCTTTACTTTTCAATCTCCTACTTATCAATTTTGAAATAAAAAAAGCTGAGAAACATCATTTGCTTCCCAGCTTTCTGTAAGTATTAGATATACTTAATATATCACCACTCGCTTTTGGCGGATGCGCTTATTGCCTATGCGTGCTTCGATTACATAATCTCCGCGTGGCATTAGCTTGCCGTTGCTGTCGCGCAAGTTCCAAGTTAGCGTATAGCTTCCCGGACGTTGCTTGCCCTTAAACATAGTCTGCAAGACCATTGCCTGCATAGAATAAACTACTATCTCCACATCGCTCGTCGCAGGAACGGTGTAGTTTATCGTCGGCGTTACGTCCTCAGTTAGCCCGAGCAAGCGACCAATCGTGGATAGCTTAATTTCCATAGTTCCCGGACGGAAATTCCTAATTCCAGGAATATAGAACGCCTGCTGAATGCCCATTTCATAGTTAGTCACATCAACAGCCAGTGGAGCATAAACACTTTTCGGTATCATGGCAAGGTTCTTCATAGCCACAGACCACTCGGTGTCGCCCAAGCTCTCAAGGAAAGCATTTTCCTTTGACGCCGCCAATAGCTCCAAAGCGAAACGCGTAGACGTCGGTATGCGCGAACGCATAGCCTGAAAGTACATACTGTCCTGCTCTGGCGAATACACTTCCTGCTCCTTTCCACCGGGGAGGAAGTCCTTGCTTCCTTTGATTTTCGGAGGTTCCTTCAGTTGCGTACCCACTAGCTTTTTGTACTGATCCTGCTGTTCAGCGGGAATTTCCTTAGGCTGCAGAGGCGGCTTCACCTTAAACTGAGCCGATGCCACTCCCACTAAAAGGAAGAAAGCGAGAAAAGTAATATATGTATATCTGCTAAATATCAAAGTTTATCGTTTATATTCTTTACTTATTATCGATATTTCATCTGCATTCGCATTATTGCGAACACTAATATAATACTTTTTTGCGATATATTAGTTACTTAATATTGGATATGTAATCACTATAGCCTGTAAGGTTAATATAATTATATTTTACAGAAGTGCACATCCTCATTAATATTGAGGCGCTGAGCGGTTAAGCTTTTCACTTTTTCGCGGATAGTCGGAATGTTTATCTTCTCGAATACATCCGCAGCGAAGGCATTAAGTAGCAGAGCGCGAGCAGTGCTTTCGCTTATTCCGCGCGCACGGCAGTAGAATAAAGCATCTTTGTCTAAGTATCCCGTAGTCGCACCGTGGCTACACTTCACGTCGTCCGCATAGATCTCTAATTGTGGCTGAGTGTATATCTCTGCCGTTTCAGAGAGCAGTATATTCTTATTTGATTGATAAGCATTAGACTTCTGCGCATCTTGTGCTATGTATATCTTTCCTTTGAATACGCCTGTGCTTCCGCTATCGATAATACCCTTATAAACTTCATCGCTATTGCAGTTTGGCATAGCGTGATTTACGTAAGTATTATTATTGAAGAAGTTACCATTCATTGGGAAGAAGAAGCCGTGGAAGTTCGCGTTAATGTTCTCGCCATTGAGGCTTACGTTCAGGTTATTGCGCACGTATTTTCCGTCCAAAGTGATGGTAGCAGAGTGGAAATTACTATTTTGCTTAAGCTCTACGTCGGTAGAAGTGATTAAATAAGACGACTGCATATCGTCCTGAAGTTTATAGTAATCTATATCTGAATTCTCGTCGCCATATACTTCAGTTACTGCATTTGTCCAGCCAGCATAATCGCCTATGTTGTGGTAAGATTCAATAATCTTAAAGGTAGCGCCCGGTTCTGCCTTCAGCAATGTACGCGTATTGCAGGCGTAAGCACCTTTTCTAACGTCAATAATATGAATTATATGGAACACGTGCTCACGCGAGTAGTTCTTCGGGAACTTAATGAATAGCCCATCAGTAATAATGGAAGTATTCAGCGAGCGGAAAGGCTTATCCTGTGTCTTAGCATATCTACCGAAGTGCTCAGCCATATCAGCTTGGTTATCTTTGCACGCTTCTTGCAGAGTCTTAATTTCCACGCCGTGAGTGTCTTCGCTTAATGTAGATAATTCAGGAACATAAGCGCCATTCACTGTTACTATTACGTTCTCGAAGTCTGCATTTATCTTATTTTTTTCTATTTCACTTTTTGAAATGTCGCCTGGGTTCCTCGGGTTCGACAGCTTAAATGGTATCTCATCTAAGAAGCTGAGGTCATCATATCGCCACTCTTCATCATTCTTAGTGGGGAAGCCCATTTTCTTAAACTCTTCATACGCCAAAGCCCTATTTTGGAGGATTTGCTTGCTGGCGTGCGGACACTTCACGCTATCATTTATGTATTTATCTATCTGGCTTAAAAGTTCTTTTTGCATAATCTTACACTATTTTATTGTACAAATATTATGTTAAATAATATGAAAGTAAGGGGCTTACTTCATATCCTTTATGCCAGCATAACCTTCTTTTTCGAGTTCGAGGGCGAGATCTTTGCCACCAGATTTCACTATCTTTCCATTTGCGAGGACGTGAACGAAGTCCGGCACTATGTATTCGAGCAATCTTTGGTAGTGCGTGATAACTATGAAAGCATTCTCCTTAGATCGCAACTTCATAACACCATTTGATACCACTTTCAGCGCGTCGATGTCGAGACCAGAGTCTGTTTCGTCTAAGATAGCAAGCTTTGGCTCAAGCATAGCCATTTGGAATATCTCGTTTCTCTTCTTTTCGCCACCTGAGAAGCCTTCATTCACAGAGCGAGTGAGGAATTTTTGGTCTAATTCCACGAGCTTAGCTTTATCTCTCATCATTTGGATAAAGTCCATAGCATCGTATGGTTCTAAGCCGCGGTATTTTCTCATTTCATTCACGGCGCTTTTCATAAAGTTTGCATTTGATACGCCTTGAATTTCCACTGGATATTGGAATGCCACGAAGACGCCAGCTCTTGCTCTGTCTTCTGGGTCCATCTCGAGGAGGTCCATTCCGTCGTATTCCACGCTTCCGCCAGTGATCTCTATATTTGGTCTTCCGCTCAGAGCACCTGCGAGAGTACTTTTTCCGGAGCCATTAGGACCCATAATAGCGTGAATTTCGCCCTTATTAATTTCTAAGTCAATACCATTCAGTATTTGGTTGTCCCCAACCTTTGCTTGTAAGTTATTTATTTTAATTAAAGCCATAGTTCTATTTATGTGTTTTGATTTATTGTTTTATTTTTTTCTATCCTACGCTACCCTCTAAGCTGATTTGCAGAAGCTTTTGCGCTTCCACTGCAAATTCCATAGATAGCTTATTCAGCACTTCTTTTGCATATCCATTTACGATTAACCCCACTGCCTCTTCGGTGGAAATACCGCGTTGCTGGCAGTAGAATAGTATATCCTCAGATATCTTAGAAGTAGTCGCTTCGTGCTCGACTGTAGCTGTTTTGTTCTTTACATCTATATATGGGAATGTATGTGCCCCACATTTATCACCCATAAGCAGGGAATCGCACTGCGAGTAGTTTCGTGCATTTTCTGCTTTCGGGAGTACTTTCACTAATCCGCGATAGCTGTTCTGGCTACGACCTGCGGATATACCCTTCGATACGATTCTGCTCTTGGTATTCTTGCCAATGTGAATCATCTTCGTGCCGGTGTCCGCCTGCTGGAAGTTATTAGTTACCGCAACGGAATAGAACTCGCCCACGGAGTTATCACCGCGAAGAATAGTAGATGGGTATTTCCAAGTAAGGGCAGAGCCTGTTTCTACCTGCGTCCAAGAGATCTTGGAGTTATTGCCCATGCAGAGACCGCGCTTAGTTACGAAGTTATAAATACCGCCTTTGCCTTCTTTGTCGCCGGGGTACCAGTTCTGCACTGTAGAGTATTTAATCTCTGCACCCTCCATTGCTATGAGTTCCACCACGGCAGCGTGGAGTTGGTTCTCGTCGCGAGCGGGCGCTGTGCAACCCTCCAAGTAGCTTACGTAGCTGTTTTCGTCGCACACGATGAGCGTGCGTTCAAATTGCCCAGTCTGGGAAGCATTTATTCTGAAGTATGTGCTTAGCTCCATAGGACAGCGAGTATTCGGCGGAATATAGCAGAAAGAGCCATCGCTAAACACAGCAGAGTTCAGCGCCGCATAGAAGTTATCGCCCATAGGCACCACCATACCGAGGTATTTTTTCACTAACTCGGGGTGTTCGCGCACGGCTTCGCTCATAGAGCAGAAGATAATGCCCAGCTCGCTAAGGTGATCCTTAAACGTAGTAGCCACAGAGACGCTATCCATCACTGCATCCACTGCCACGCCAGAGAGGCGAGCCTGTTCCTCGAGCGGAATGCCGAGCTTATCGAATGTCTTTTTTACTTCTGGATCTATTTCATCAAGGGACTTAGGGCTGTCCTTGGTTTTTGGTGCGGCATAGTAGTATATATCCTGAAAGTCAATTTCCGGTATATCTAAATGCGCCCATTCGGGGTGTTTCATAGGCAGCCATTTTCTGTAGGCGTTCAATCGCCATTCGAGCATAAATTCAGGTTCATTCTTTTTTTGGGAGATGAAGCGAATCACGTCCTCATTAAGTCCTTTTTCAGAAAATTCTGTTTCTATGTCGCTTTGGAATCCAAATTCGTAGTCGCTTTGGATTAATTCTTCTACGATTTTATTATCGTTTGCCATTTTATGTTTATAATATATATTTCGGAATTTTAGTCTAAATATGTTTACGGAATATAGACGCAAAAGATATAATTTTAATGCAAAAAAAAAGCCCGCTTTTCTTAGGAGCGAGCTTGAGTAAATAATTCTCATTAAAATCTAATTTAAAGAATAAAAAATGTTAAACAAATTAAAAAACAAAATTCAATATTATTCTTCAGTAATTTTCGATTATTCTTCAGAGTTCTCAGGTGTTTCTTCGTCTTGCTCGACGGAGTATTCAGCATCTTCCAACAGTGCAACTCCCTTTGCAGAGGTCTCTATCAGTGTTTCACTGCTACTTGATAGACTGTTTAGTAAGGACTCTTCTCCATTTTTGAACTTTCTGCGGTCTAAAGATTTGGAATACTTATATCCACCTATTTTTTGCAGCTCTTTAGTTAATTTAATAGTTCCCTTGCCATCATTTCCGATAGCTTTTAAGCACTTATTGGAATGTTCTTGTGCATCATTAATTTTTTCATTCAATGTATGAAAATCCCTATAGAAATCCATCAATTTTTGGTAAAGTTTATCGCCAACTTCTACAACCTTCTCAGCTTGACTATTAATATCGTGATTCTTCCACAGAAGAGCAGTAACTTTAAGCACTGATATCAATGATGTAGGAGTAGTTAAGATAACTTTATTCTTCAATGCTTTATCCCAAAGATCAGGATCTGCCTCTATAGCAACATTTAATGCAGATTCTATAGGAATAAATACCACCACGAAATCAATAGCACCATACATACTTGTATATTTTTTCTTGGCTAAGTTAGCAACCTGAGTATTAATCGCATTAACGTGCGCTTTTAAGTGTTTTTCCGCATTTTCTGTATTTTCTGCATTTATGTATTCTACATAACTATTAAGGGAAACTTTGGAATCCACAATAATCTTATTTCCTTCCGGCAAACTAACAACGAAGTCTGGTCTAATGATATCCTCATCTTCATTATAGCTAACATCTTGCGTAGTATAGTGAACACCTTTGGTTAAGCCAGAGATATCGAATATCCTTTCGAGGACTTGCTCGCCCCAGAAGCCCTGTTTCTGCTTCTCTACTTTCAGAGCAACAGCCAGCTTGTTAGCTTCGGCACTTACTTCATTAGTTTGCTTTACTAAGTTCTTTATCTTTTCATCGAAAGATGCAAAGTCACTGGTTGTTTTATTTGAAAGAGAGTTAATAACAGTCTTCAGGTCTTCCATACTCTCTTTATACGGCTTTATCGTAGCTTCTAAGCTCTCTTTGCTGGTTTCTTTCAGCTTATTAGAGCTATTATCTAATATCTGCTGAGCTATGCTCTTAAAGTTAAGTTCGGCATTCTTTCTCAGCTCGTCGAAGTCGCTTAGCTGAGTTTCCAGCTTTTCATTTAATGCTTCGTATTTAGCTTTATATTCGGAATTTTCATTCTTCACGGAGTTCAGCTCTTCTGTTTGCTCAGTATTAAAATTAAATAAAGCATCATACTTCTCGCTTTTCTCTTCTAATAGAGATTTAGCGCTTTCTAAGTTGGACTTAGCCGTGGCGAGCTCATCTACCTTCTCGCGAAGCTGAGTGTTTAAGGTCTTAGTAGTGCTTTCAAACTCTGAAAGCTTAGTATTCTTCTCTTCTAATAGAGACTTAGTACTTTCTAAGTTGGACTTAGCTGTGGCGAGCTCATCTACCTTCTCGCGAAGCTGAGTGTTTAAGGTCTTAGTAGTACTTTCAAATTCGGAAAGCTTAGTATTCTTCTCATTGAGTTCATTCTTTGCAGATTCTGCATTAGCTTGGTGCTTTGCATTCTCTTCTTTAAGAGAGAGAATATCATTCTGCAACTGATTATTATTATCCTCTAAACTTTTATGCTTTTTCTCTAATTCTTCAATCTTCGCATTGCTATTAGCGAGATTAGTTTGCGCTATGTTCTTATCTTCTTCGGAACGAATAAAGCTATCACGAACAGTGCTAAGCTCTTTCTTCGTATCTTCTAACTGCTGCTTATAGCTGGATAGCTGCGCCTTTTCTTGGTTGGCACTATCAAGCGATTTCTGCAAAGCTTCCAGTTCTGCCTTTGGCACGTTCTTATTTTTGTTCATTAAGTTTGCAATGATAAATGCAACTACTGCGCCTATCACGAAGGCAAGGATAATGGTTAGTTCATTCATTTCTATTACATATGATAATTATACAAATTTTCTTCTTAGTCTTTCGTAGGGAGTTTATCACTTCCCCTGCCACATATTAAACAAGTACAAAGTACAATAAATGCATTAGTATCATTATTGTTACAAATTTCATAATTCTAAACATTTGTATAT
>JBHADY010000100.1:0-2512 GCA_041855325.1 Ignavibacteriota bacterium | reverse complement strand
CCTAGCAACAATTCTTTCTTGCTCAGGCAATTCTCTAAGTTCTGCGAAGATGATAGGCTGAGTAACGAAACCGGTAAAGTCTATGCCCTGTTCTCTACGAGAGGAAGCAATATAGCTTGGTGGTTCTACGCGATTAGGGTCTAGTCTGAGAGTATCGTATGCTTTATGGTCAATATTAAACTTGAAGTTTACGCCCGCTCTTATGATAAACGGTAATCTTTTAGAATCATTAAACGTTACCTCATAAGTACCTATATTCAGATTAAAGTACGGAGAAATATATGACCTCATATAGTTATACATATCAGCTACGAAAATATCATATCCTCCACCTAAACTAATACCAAAACGTACTTTTTCTGCGTCGTATGGCATCTTCATTTCATCTATTATAGGCTCTGGATTAATCCTGTGTCTATAGAGAATAATTTCTTTTTTAGTATTAATATCAACATCTAATCCTGCTGTCAGATATAAGTTTTCCATAGGTAGGTTCCATCTAAGAGTAGGAGAAATAGAGATATACTTTAAATCGTATTGACTTTCAAATTTAGCGACTTTGTTTGTTGTATCTACCCAGGGTACTCCATCTGCACTATTCTTTCTTCTATCGTGCAGATTTATTCTTAGCGCCACACCTAAATGCTTTTCAATAGGAAGCCATTCACCATACAAACCCGCTGTCATACCGAAGCCACTTCCGCTCTTAAAATCAACCCGATTCGGAGCAAAAGGTATCCCTGGCTCTACAATTCTATCTTCGTATTTTAAATCACCAAAACTATACACCTGGGACACTCCTCCGCTTAGGCCAAACCACCAGTCAGAGAGGGTCCTATCAATTATCAGTGTGTCCAAATTTTCGAGAACCCGCACGACACGCATATCTCCTCGTGGCGATTGGGAATAACTAAGCAAAGCGCTGGTTATTAATATCGCGAAAACTAATGTAATCTTCTTAATCAACTTTCTAAAAAAATATATTCTTGGTATTGACTTCAAAAATACAAAATTTTCTTAAATAAATCAATACAAATATGCAAAATTATTACGTTTTTTATCTCAATAGCTGTATTTTCACTACGGCAACAGAGCTCGTTATACTCTGATCCTTAATTGGTATAGCCCTAATTACAACTTCATACATACCTGTTGGGGCAAGTTCCACTGGAGAATATTCCAATACGTGCGGATCCATACGCATATTAATCTTATATGGAACGTCCTCGCATAGCGTAGCGATTTCTTTACCACGTACATCATACACCTTCGCTGTTACCCTGGCATCATCTTCCAACCAGAAGTTAATATTTGTCTTATCTCTAAATGGGTTAGGAGAAGCACTCGCTTCATAAATCACAGCGTTCGGAATATCAATACACTTGCGAGCTAGCAAACTATCCGTACGATAGTCCCCTTTTTGGAACATATACTCCAGCTGATAGCAATATGTTACCTGACGATAATCCACGCTATCGATGACAAAGTACAAGCCACCTAAACCGTTCCTACCCGTACCCTTAAGTTCTGGGTTCGCTGGATAGTACGCAACTGTATCTTTATAATCCACTTCATTTTCAGTCATATAATATTCCGGCTTAATACCCCGCTTGAGGATAAAACCCTTATTATAGGGTTCGCTTGATGTCTTCCACTCAATACTGACCACCTTCTGCCCTTCGTAATGGACTTTAAACCAATCTAAAATAAAGTCTTCTTTTTGATTATCAGTTGTATAAACTGTATAATTTGTACTCAATGAGTCCCACATTTCAAGGTTGCTGTGAGTAGTGTGCCACACTACGCCCGGAGCAATCAAAGTATCGTTGTATAGCTTATATGCGCAAGCTTGATAGAAATCAACTGGTTCTTGCCACTTTAAGTTCTCAGGAATCTCGAATCCATCTCTTCCAGATAGAATAAACTCCCCAAGTATCACCCCTGTGTCGGCTTTTGCTATGTAAATAGCATCGTTAAAGTCTTCCGGACCAACAATAAATATCGAAATCCTCTTGTTCTTGCTAATTTCAGAGAAAATACGATAATTCACCTTTGGCAACTCGTCATTTACGCCCGGAGTAGTCATCAGTTTAAGGTCTGTGTTACCGGTGAATTTGATATTCATCTTGCTTGCGTCCGGCACTATTCCCAAATCTTCTGGTAAATTGAACGTTATTTGATAAGTACCATTGGCAAAGTATAACCACTTATCAGAAACGTTCTGCAGACGCAGGTTAAACTTCAGTTCGTTCTCGTTAAGGAACTTAATATCCGCCAGTTTCACTATAGCCATAGTGTCCTTATCATTAATTTCCTTGGCAGTGGAAATTCCTCCGCCACAGATTAACATAACAGCTATAAATATTAAAAGCTTACTATATTTTATAAAACTATGTTTCATTTTTGTATTTCTTTATCTTTAAGGAATATTAGCTTCTCTGTCGCGGTTGTTCCAAGGATAGTTCAAATCGCGAGTATTCACGTAACCTTGCATATTTATATCATAGATAGT
>JBHADY010000099.1:0-3095 GCA_041855325.1 Ignavibacteriota bacterium | reverse complement strand
ATGGAATCTAATGCAGGAATATACACCTTAATTATTTTATCGGTCATTTCCCTCAGATTCGCATCCACGTTCTTAGCATATTCTCTATATTGTTTTTTGCGTTCGTCTCTATTCATCTTCTTAGAGCTATATGCTCTATACAAATAGTTCAGTGGGTGCAGCTCAATAAAACGAATATTATTCAGCTTATAACCTTCTTTTAGGGAGTTAAGATATTCGTCAAGTCCTCTTTTGGTATTCACTTTCCAATATGCAGTTTGGAAAAATGGCACGCTACCTTTATCCTCCCGTTCGAACTTATTGAATTCATATTTACAAGGAACCTTCTTAAAGAACTCTGGATAGAGATCGAAAACGAGATTAATTACAGTGTCTTTCTCTATGGAAGATATATCACCTAAGTTAATGAAGCGAGTTAATAGCTCTATCCCTTCTTCTGTGTTCGCCTTAACCATAGTAGTGTCATACTGCGGGATAGTATCATAAACCACTATATTGCGAATACGATGCTCTTTTTTAACGTCTTCCAGCCATTCATTTTTAGTAATACTTCTGATTTTTATATGACTATATACTCTATTATCTTTAGCTTTTATGACACCTATTTTCTTCAATGAATCTTTAGCAATAGGTTGTACTGGTTTCACTTCTACTATAGCCTCGGAGAATGAAACTTTAGATTCTGCATCGCCAACAGATTCATTTTTGAGTAACTTATAGCGTTTATCTATGTCTTGCATAGGGCAATACTCATCATGATAAGTAGTATCTAATCTCATATAATGAGTAGAAGCAAGGATAGTATCATATTCGATTACCTCATTATGCCAATTAATAATATCCTCTCTCTTTTGGATATTAAGCACATAGTATTGCTTTGCGTCAGTAGAGTCTTTAACTTCGCAATTACCCAGCATCCTTGTGGAATAAGCACTAACGAAATACTTCAGGCCCGGCTCTAATTGATAATTGCGAACAGAAGATTTGTTATGTACATCACTTTTTGAAGCAGTTGAATTAATTATATTAATCACTGGATCTACTACTTCTTTTTGGGTAACTACGTCCCTTAATACTACATTCAGCTTAACTGTAGGATATATTTTAAGTGGTGCTTCACAGGCATCAGTATAATCAAATTGATAGATATCATATCCACCTTTAGCTTTCAGCTCCGCATTGCCAATGATTTTGCCTATGTTATTTCTGTTGGAGGAAACAAACAGATTCAATTTTCCTTCCCTATTATTAGCCACAAATGGGAACATTTCATCAGCACTTGTGTTGATTAAACTATCTTCGGGATTATTAAGAGCCTCTGTAGCCCCTTGAACGAAAATTTCTTGATTAATGAAGTCCACGCTTATTGGAACGCGATATATATCATAATTACCACCTCTATTGGAAGCAAATAAAAGCTTAGGTGATTTGCTTAAGCATACTATATAAGGGCTTACTTCATTGTATCCTTCAGTGTTAATGTCAGCGCCCAAGGATTTAACATCGCTCCAAATAATCTCCCCTTCTTCGAATTTCCCGAAGCAATAATACAAGTCAGTATGACCTCTTAATATAGTTTTTCCTTCTACATTTACTACTTTGCTATAAGGAGCTTTTCTATCAGAAGACCAGACTAACAGCACATTACAGTTAGAGTCATTACCGATAAATGGGTGCGAATCCCAAAACTTAGAGTTAATATCTCCGTCTAATTCTTTAAACGAGAGTTTTCCGTTATCTTTTTTGAAGTAGAAAATATCTGTTCCACCTTTACTATCTGAAATGTCGAAATTTAGGAGTTTAGCGTATTCTACCATAGGTGGGTGCGATAGAGATACCAGCCCCTCAGTCGAATTTAGGAACGACACACTTTCTACGTTATTAGTAAAGTATTCAACAGCTTCGTTTAAAGCTCCATTTCCATTCATATCTTCGAAGAACATATACGATGGTCTTATTCCAGAAAACACCCCAAGGTTTTTCGCTGAGGTATATTCTTTCATCACTGTTAATTCGCATTCATTTGATGTAATTAATCTATACGGAGCTACTTCATCTCTTTCTGTATTTATGCTATCCGTTCTGCTGCTATTTTTATCTATATTCGCATCTGGCAGTACTATGCTTCTATTTACTTTACAAGAAGTTAATACTAATAGCACGCTAAAAATGGCATATATTATTTTATTTGTTGTTTTATTCATACTTATCTCCTATCGAATTTCTTGGAAAATTATACTCACTCTTTCGCGGTATGGGTGAATAGAGCTTTTTCTGATTTCGGAAACAAGAAAAACGAATCTAATTCCGCTTTTTGTAACATATCCAAATAATTCACCCGATTTC
Organism: Ignavibacteriota bacterium; assembly: GCA_041855325.1. Taxonomy (GTDB): domain Bacteria; phylum Bacteroidota; class Ignavibacteria; order Kapaibacteriales; family UBA2268; genus CALLXS01. Next base: position 749 of record JBHADY010000099.1, on the reverse strand, counting down.
ACAGGAAAGTCTACTGCACTTTTTTCTGAGAGCATCTTCATAAAGTTTTGAAGTTCAATATTTGTAGGTTTGGGAATATCTGCAGAGTTAACATCGCCCACGAGTTCATTATTCTTAGTAAATACCTTAATGTTTAAAGTCGAATAATCAAATGATACAGATGAAGAAAGATTTCGCCCATAAAAGTTAGAGTCGACTAACGACAATGATCTAATTGCTTGATTTATCAATACTCTATTATCCCTAACAAAATCACAGAATATCTGAGAATCCTCAGTATGTAATTCTAAATTTAGAGGCACAATAAAGCCATTTATTCTTAGTATAGCGCTATTTGCTCCAGCTGGATTAATAAGAACATCTTTTACGAGAATATCTCCTGGCATATCATCATTAGAAGGCAAAATATCTTCAACCAAGACATAATTATTACCATTATTAAAGAACATCTTAGCGATTGATGTAGTCTTAGATGACTCAAAGTTAATATCATTAGGGAAGCTGCCGGAATAGGATTCATTCTCTGGGAATTTAAACATACCGATATTGTATGTTGAATCTAATTTACTATCAATAACCCCGTCCCCACCTTTTACAAGTGTAAAATGGGAATTAAACTTCTCTATACTCACAATACGTGTATTGCATTTTTCTCTGTAGTTGTTATACGGATGCACTAAACATTCATCCGAACAAGATACTAAGAGCAATGCAACTGCACTCAATAAAATTAGTAATAGTTTCTTCAT
>JBHADY010000098.1:0-9031 GCA_041855325.1 Ignavibacteriota bacterium | reverse complement strand
TTATATGGATAAAGAAGATTTTAAAAGACGACGTGCAGCCATAAAGACGAAATATAGGGAGCTTTGGAAAGATATTGGTGAGCATCGAAATGAAGAAACACGTGTCGTCAACGTTTTATATAATGCAGAACCCATTTAGAAAAATGAATATGATATGTCAATAAAATAGTCATAAGAATTAGGAAATAAGCTATAAGAAATTAGCTGCAAAAATTTACTCACTATATGAGTAATTTGCCCACTTTGAAGAGCTAATTATAGCGAAAATAAAACTCCGATGGCTAATTAAATGAAATTAAGTAATATAATTTATAAATAATTTAAGGAATTGCAAATATGTCAAAAGGCGGCGGTGCAGGTAAAGTCTATTTCGTGCTTTATCTTGCAGTAGTGCTTGAACTTCTGATCATCATCGTGGAAAGAGATGAGGCTGAAGAAGGGCTGCACAGAAGACAAAGAGCAGCGATGCAAATAGTTGAAAGTATATTGTCTCAGCTACAAGCGGGGTCAGGAAGTGAAGGTATTAATACTAAACCTCAGGACCAGATTACTATGCTCGAGCCGGGCGAAAATGCAAAAGAAGCCCTCGGCGTGGATATTAAACCAGACAGAAAGTATTTAGTGGAAGTAGGCGTTACGGACGTTGCAGACGAGCTTATGCGTCGTGATGGCGAGGGCGACAACGACTACTCTCAGAGAGTACTTAAATTAGTAGAATTGGGCAACGTGGAAGAATTGGAATATCAAATCTTCTTTAGCTCCAATGCTGACCCTAACTATGCTCCTATGTTCCAAAGTGAAGACACGCTTATGAGGCAAAAAGTCGACTTCACTAAGTTCTCCCCAGGACAGACTATCGCTGGTCCTAACGGCGAAGTATGGGAATTCGTAGGTACTAAGAAATTAGTTCTCGATAAGGAAAAAACATTCCAAAAAATTAATATCACAAAGCAAACAAAGAGAGTTGATCCTAAGGACTTAGACCCTGTTTATAATATGGTGGCAAACGTAGGTCCATCGATGGCTCCGGGCAACATTCAGCAAGATTCTGTCTTCTTCTATTCTCTTTATGATACTGACTTATCAAAAGGCATTAAGAAGAGAGTATTCGGCGTGAATTTCGAACCTCAGAGAAAAGCAGGTTGGTATAAGCTTAGGTTCGTATCTCATACTAATAAAATCCTCGGTGTGAGATCTAATCAAAAGCCTGGCGAAATTAGCCCAGAAACTAAGATTAACATCGGTACCGTACAGCTGACTGTTGGCGATCTGCAAAAAGTGAAAAAAGAACTTGAAGGAAGATTAGGCGACTATGACCTTCCAAGTGATAATATATTAAACATTGAAAATGACATTGACAAATTCGAAGCTAAATTACGCGAATCACAACAAAAAGCATTCAAGAGCGAAGACGCAAGAGATATCATCAGCAAAATCCAACTTTATGGATACATTGCTAAACTTCTTGCTCCTGGTAAATCTATTTACTTCCCACAAAACCACGGTGCACTTGAATACAACATTCGCGTGATCCTTCCTGAAAACAGAGGTGCTACTCCTGAAATTATCTTACCACAAGTAAGAACATTTGATAAACTTCCAGCTGCATTCCAATTTACTATAAGCCCATATATGGGTGAAGGAAGCAACAGAGTATCAGGTATCGTGAAGAATAGCAGTGGGGCGACTGTTGCAAACGTAAATGCTAACCCAATGACTCAAACAGTGAATGGTACTCCTATCCCAGCTCCAGCTCGCGGCGGTAAGAGAGAATACCTCGGTATAGTTGATAAAACATTACCAGCTGGCAGATATACTATCGTCATGACTCACACTATAGGCGGAAAATCAATTCCACGCGAAACTGAGCTTCAAGTGTTCGACGCTAAGCTAACTGATGAAAACCATAAGTATATTACTGGACGCTTCGAAAGAGCTTACTACGGAAACATACATATGGGTAATATGTCATTAGTTCCAGCTTCTGGCGGTGCTATTCGCTCTGAAGAATTTAGAATCTACATAGCAACTGACGAACAAGGTAGCCAAGTTAACCCTATCGAAGGCTTAACAATTCCAAATACTGTAGCTCCTAAGTTAACTCCGAAAACAAACAGAGTAAGAATGAAACTTACTTGGAAGCAACCAGAAACTGGAAAAGAAATCGATATCCTATCTGAAATCTATGCTGATGTAAGATTAAAGAACCCTATTATTAACCTCAGTGAAAAGAGAGAAGATGAATCTCAATCTGGCGGTAAGTGGAGAAAGACTATTAGAAACATCGTAGTTACTGCTCCTAACTTAGATGACAATACAAAAGCGAAAGTTTCGCTTAAGGCTGATAGACCAAACCTCGAAGGTATTGATAACTCTACTCTAAACGTAGAAATGAGCGAACCAAGAGAAGTATCACCTGGTATTTATGAAATCGAACTCTCCGGTACAGTTCGTATGCCTGCTGGTAAATCCGTAGCAGAAGGAAGCATTAGCATTCCATTAACTGCAACAGCAGTGGAAAAAGACAAAGTTTCCTCTATGAAGAGCGTACTAACTGTAAGCGTAGAACTTAGAAGAGAACGCGGCAGATCATCTGGTGGTGGCGGTGGCGGCGGTCGCACCGCAAAACCAAGCTCTGGTGGTGCATCAAGCAGACCAAGTGCTCCTCCTACACAGAAAAATACTCAGACTAAACCTACTAGAAGGTAATTAGTTTAAATAATTAACATTTTAATTAAGAAATTAACAGGCAAATAAAATATGAAACAAAACATTAAATTATATGCGTTAATGATAGTTCTGAGTGTGGTGTTCGCTGCAGGAAGCTTGTTCGCTCAGGAATTCGTGGGTAAGGGTGAATTAGAAAGCATTCTTTCAAGATTCTCCAACTATAGATATGGTACTGTTACCATTTGGAAATTTAAAAATGAAGACAGAGATATTATTCGCGAAGCGATTAAAGAACACGTAGATAGTGGCAACCCTACTCAAGCTGCAAATGCTAGTGTACTTGAAAACTTAGATGCTCGTATCTTACAAAAAACAGAAGACGGCGTGCGTGCAGGCATGAAACCTGACGAAATCTTAGATGATATCGAAATGTCTTACGTAGATGTTACTCTGCCTAGCTTAAGTGACTTCGAAAAAATATATAACGTAGTTCGCGACCAAATTTTTGGTGGCTCTGGACAGAAGCCACTCAAAACTATCTACTTGATAACTACTCGTACTACTAACGGAAATTTAGGTACTATCATTGCTACCATAGTTTCTACTCAAGATGACTACATTGATATTAACCTCGAAAGCCCAACTAGCCAAGATATCTACGTAGCAGAAGAAATGAAATTAGTAACTATTACAAGTGATAAAGACCCGACTGTAAGAAACTTATATGAAATAGCTGAAAGAAGATTATCTCAGGGTAACTTAATTAATGCTACATTGGATGCGCAGGGTATCGGTAATATTAACTGGTTCGGACAGAAAAACTTCGGAAAAACTGTTTCCCTCTTCAAAAATGAATGGGACTTATCTCCGGAAGATATTCAATCTGTAATTAAGATTAGTGAAAAACAACCAGAAGATCAATACTTAAAATCTAACGAGTTTATCGCAAGTATGGATCTTATTAGCTGGAAAAACTATGAACCACAATACTATGCAGACGAAGAAGGTAACGTAATCCTCGATACATTCTTTATCCTTAATTCCAGATTACCACGCTATGGTATGGAATTAAAATACGGAATTAATGAAATTAACTATCCATCACTATGGAGCGAAAGAATGACTCTTAGCGCTGTGTGGGATAGAGTAAAACTTGGTGTTATCCTGCCAACTACTGGCTGGTCTTCAATAGGCGAAAGCTGGTTCAGCCAAACTCGTAAGCTTACAGGTGGTGGCTTCGGTGTGGCTGCTGAAATGGATTTCCCATTCAAGGTTATTCCAAAGAGTGGTGTATTCCACGGCTCTATTGCATATGTATTTGGTGATGCTAAGCGTTTCTTCAATAAGGATGCAAGCCTAGATGAATTCGCTAAGTTTGAAAGAACAAGCGATTATATGATAAGATTTAATGCTCAATTACACTACACATTCGCTATTGCGATTGACCAAGATTACTTATTCAGATTTGGTATCGGTGGAACTGTATACACTGCTGAAAGATGGAACAACTTTATCGATACAGTGAATGCAGAAGAACTCGATATTAAACTTGGATTCCGCTCTACTGAAACTACTACTGTTGGCGGTGTTAGCGGTAGAATTGACTTCATGGCTAAAAACATTATGACTCCTTACGGTGCGTCTATGCAATACTTCGACGAAGGCGTGGGCGTGAATGCTTGGCTGCAATTACCAATTGTCCCAAACACATTCTCCGTAAGATTAGAAGCTAATGGATATTACAAAGCATTTAAAGATAACCCAAGACCTTGGGAGAACAGAAGTGTATTTATACCAACTGCTCGTTTTATCGTATTCTTTTAATTAACTATTTATCAATCAAAATATTAAAAAAGAGTGAAAGAAACTATGAGAAAAAATATAAATATATGGTTATTCGGATTGCTATTAATAGCATTAATTCCGAGCAAGTTATTCTCCCAAGTATCTATACTTGATTCGCTGACTACTCCTGATCCTGATATTAGAAAATACTTCCCGAGATGGAAAGTGTGCGAAAATGATATCCGTATCCAAATTCACCAAGCATTCGTTATCCTTGGCGTGGATAAATCTCAGCTAGATATGAGCAAAGTAGAAGTATTAGCTGCTCCGAGACCTGATAATGAGTCTCCATACGAATTGCTTACAATTACTTGTGGCAAAGCTACAATGAATGCTAATATGATAGCAGAGTCTATACCTACTTTAGCTGAATATATCGAAGGTAGAGTATCTTTCCTTACCGGGGAAGAGCTAATGATGCCAAAAAGAGATTATTGCTACGTGGAAATCCCGCCAGAAGCACCAATGGATCAAACTCAAGCAAAGGCAATCTTAAGCTATATGGAACCTACTAACGTAGATCACTCGGTTACTATTTCTTTATTCGAGCAATCATTAAAGGTTGGTTCATCTGATTTTTGGCTTAAAAACATAGTTGGTAGCGATAATATTGGATATCCATACTGGACTGGTGGCGAAGCTAAGTTATTACTTAAGAGACCTCTTTACATCAACTCTGATGAAAAATCAAAAGAAAGAATACCTAACTTAATAACTGCTTATATGGGCTTCGGTTACAGAATAGAAAGCGGTCTCGAATCTTCTGAAACAAATGCTCTCAGCTGGATTCCACGCCGTAGACTAAATAGTTCTAATGACGGTAAGTTAGTAGCTGGTTTTGACTTCCACATGCCATTTATGCCTGAATTAGGTTTGGCTGTGAATGTAGAAACTCCTCTTGAAAAGACAAGAACTCGAGATATCGACAGAACTTTATATGCTAAATATCCAATGGAAATGTTCCCTGATGTAATTCATCCATATAGTGAAAACGATAACTTGGCAGTTATTCCTCTGCTAAGAGGCAATGGACAAATCTCTATATTCTACAATTGGTGGTTAAATAAAGAACAAGGCGAAAACTTCTTTAGATTCGACTTAGGTCTTAGCTACTATGAAATCAGAGAAATGATGTCATTCTTCAATCGCGAAAAACTTACTTTCACAATGACTCAGAATGGCGTTGAAGGTTTAAGACTTTACAAACCAAATTCATTCATGGATTGGGTATATGCGAAAGTTGAATATAGAAATCAAGCTGTGTTCCCATTCGGAATGAGCGTGCAATTATCAAACAATATTATGCTTGGAAAACTCTATGTGCCACTGATTAAATGGTTATACGTAGAAGGAAAAGTGGGCATCAATTTAAGAGATAATCACTACTTCGAAGGACAAACATTCTTTATGATTTCTCCAGTTATTAGAATTACTCTATAGTAACTAACATACTAAAGATATAAATGACCTCTCGCTTCCACAAAAGTGAGAGGTCATTTATTTTTGGCTATAATAATATTTAATGGTATTTTTGTAATTTGCTATTTTATTGAATTTTACGAATATAATACGGAAAATGAGATCTATTAAGATAATAAAATACAGCTTAATTATCGCTATGCTTAGTCTTTTTTCCTTGGCTGCATTTGCGCAAGCTCCGAAAAAACTAAGCACAAGCGAACAGGAAAAACAAGAAAAACAACTACTAAAAGATACAAAAGTACGCACTACTGAACGATCATTAGATTTGACTATTCGAAATGTGGATATTACTAAATATCCAGAGATTCAGCTAATACTTGAAGCATTTAATGTATATGGCGAGCCGCTGGACACCCTGCGTGCAGACCAGTTAAGTGTATTCGAAGCAGGTGTAGAAAAGAAGATTATTTCTATTAAGAAAATATCTATTAAAGAAAGAGTACCTGTGGATTTCGTATTCGTATTGGACAAAACAGGCACTATGCAACGGCACATGGATGCCGTGCAAGATAACATAGTGAAGTTCTCTAATACTCTTCTTTCCCGTGGTATAGACTTTAAGCTGGGCTTGGTGTTATATTCAGACCACGTGGAAAAGGTCTTTCAACCTACGGATAATGTTTATACTTTCATTAACTGGATTAAATCCGTGCGCGCTGCCGGTGGAAATGATGAAAAGGAAAATACACTCGAAGCTCTGAAGTTTGCATCTCGTATTAACTACAGACGAGCTGCTAATAAGGTTGTGGTTCTAATCACTGATGCTCCATATCACCAAAAAGGCGAGAATGGCGATGGCGTTACAGACCAAACAACAGCTTCAATGATTAAGATTCTCGAAACTAATGATATTCGTACTTTTGCAATAGTACCACCAAAACTTAAGGAATATACTGAAATTGCTGAATCCAATAGAGGCAAGGTATTCGATATTGAATTTCCGTTTTCAACTATTCTTAATAACTTCTCCACACAGCTGACTAACCTATATGCTCTGAAATATAGTACAAGCTTGCCTGCAATTCCTGATTCTCTTGATATCTCCATCTTAGATGAGAATAAGGAGGAATTGGTTCGCCGCACGGTGCCTATCGTTGAGCTGGGAAGAAAGATGATTATTGATAATCTTCTCTACAAGACTGGTCAGGCCATATTGGCTGATAGTGTACCTGAATTAGAGGTGCTGGTCGAATATATGCAGAATAAGCCACAAGTGAATATCTTAGTCGAAGGCCACACTGATGCAGTGGGTACCCATGCTGTAAATGATAAGCTATCGAAAGCGAGAGCTGAAAGCGTGAAGACTTACTTAGTGAGCAAAGGAATAGCAGCAAGCCGCATAGAAACAGTGGGATACGGCAAGAGAAAGCCTATCGCCAGCAACTCTACGGAGTTTGGTCGCAAGCTCAATAGGCGAACAGAAGTCATAATAACGGCTAAATAGGAAATCATAAGACTGTATAGTTGTTGATATGATATAGCTTAATTGTTAGACTAAATAGTATTAATCAGAAAATTGGAAAATTTATAGCTGTTAATTAGTGATTTAGAGAAGTAAATGTGCGAAAAAAATACTTAAATAACAAGAAAAACGACGATACTAAGCACGATAGGTATCTGATAACTTATGCGGATTTGATTACTCTGCTATTGGGCCTGTTCGTTATTCTTTATGCTTCCTCTCAGGTCGATGAGGCAAAGTATAAGGAAATGAGTGCTGCTTTCTCTAATGTATTCGGAGACTTTTCTGCTGATAAACGCGAGGAGATAGTAAAGCTGGGGAAGAAGGTTAATTCTATAGATATGCCCAGCACACCAAAGACTAAATCATTAGAAGAAGTGCAGAAGAAGGCAGAAATAGCCTTAGATATGTTCATCCAGCAGAAGATGCTAACCGTACAACGCGACGGGCATAATTTAGTTATAAATGTGCCGGAATCCCTTTTATTTTTGTCAGGAAAAGCCGATATTAGTAGCGAAAGCGGAGAGTTACTCGATTCGCTGGCTTCGCTGCTATCGAATATTGATATGAACATCAATATAGATGGACATACGGACGCAACGCCTATTCGCACATTTAGGTATGAGTCAAATTGGCATTTATCAACAGCACGCGCCCTGAATATGGGCTATGCACTCGCTGAGCGGAATGTTCCGGAGCAGTATATGGTAATAAGAGGTTTTGGCTCGCAGAGACCAATTGCCGGAAACAATACTGAAGAGGGCAAAAGCAAGAATAGACGCGTGGAGATTAGACTCTCTGAGCTGGATAAAGAAACACCAGTGAAAACTGGTTATAGTGAAAATAAATATTAATAACTTACGTCTAACCTTTTCAATGTATAATTATTCATTGTATAGTATTAATTAATAAAGGTAAATAAATGGAAAACACTAAAAAAGAAAAGATTGTATCTGGTCAATTCGGTGAATTAGAAGTAGCTGAAAATAATATTTTTAGCTTCCCAAATGGTATTCTCGGTTTCGAGGATGAAAAGAGATTTATCGTGGTTGGCGAAGAAAGCATAGCACCATTTAAGTGGCTTATTTCTATGGATAATCCAAATATTGGCTTCCCTATCGTTAGTCCTTGGTTTGTGAATATGGACTTCGATGTGGAAGACACTATAGATCTGGAAGAAAAAGTCCCTATGGTAGTGGTTAATACAAATAAAGAAACAAAGAAAAGCACTGCGAACCTTCGTGCACCGATTTTTCTGTGCGTGAAAGACAGGACAGGCTATCAAAAGCTATATGAAAACTCTCCTTTCTCCACAGAGGAAGAAGTTAGTGGCTTATAATTCTTAGATTAAGATAGTATAATATGGAAAAAACAGTAATTAAGTCTTCACAATTCGGTGAATTGGAAGTGAGCCCAGAGAATATATTCACGTTCGAAGAAGGCTTGCTCGGATTTGAAGAATATAAAAAATACGTACTCATAAGCGACGAGATCACAGAGCCATTTAAGTGGTTAATAGCATTAGAAGAGCCAGAAATAGGCTTTCCTATAGTTAATCCTTGGCATATTGAC
>JBHADY010000097.1:0-5781 GCA_041855325.1 Ignavibacteriota bacterium | reverse complement strand
GTAGATGACAAGAAAATCGACTTACCTGAAAATGCTATGAAAGCTGCTGATTTCGATGCTGGGCTCTCGCTCGGTGCATCTTACCAATTAACTAAAACTATGGGCTTAGACTTAAGAGTAAACCACGGCTTTATTGCAGTTAAAGAAAATACTGACACAAGAAATATAAGCATATTATTAGGACTTTCTTACTCCTTCTAATTAATCACAATTCTAAAATTTATAATTAAAAAGTCGCAGGTGTTGAAAAATATCTGCGACTTTTTTTACATATTAACTATATGATAGGTTATAGAAAATCTATTATCCAGTCTTCTTATTAAGATGATTTTGCGATTTTATCCAACATTTTCCCACCTCAAACGTATATATCTAAAACAGCATACAAATTTTATAAACTATCACAAGGATATAACTATGAAGAAACTATTATTAACACTCATCATCTCCGTATTGGCTTTCTCTAACTCATTCGCCAAAGGTTCAATGTTCAAGAACATAGAATTTGGTCCAAGAATTGGCGTAGGAACAAGCAAGCTATTCATTGACGACAAAGACATGAAGGCAGAAAATATGAGAATATCTTACTCTATCGGTGCTTTCGCTGAATTTAAAGTAGCCGAGATATTTTCTATTAGACCAGAAGTAAACTACACCACCAAAGGAGGAAAATACGAAACTGACTTTTTAATTACTAAAGTTATTACAGATTACGGCTTGCGTTACATTGAAATTCCAATAATGGCAAAAGTTAATTTTGGTAATATTGGCGTAATGGCTGGACCATATTATGCTATGAAACTTTCCGAAGCAGTTACTCATAACAATTCTATTTCTGACTTATCAAAAAAAGTTATACAGTCCTCTGACGATGACTACGGATTAACAGGTGGCTTAGCATTCAAAATTTCTGATGCAATGGGCTTAGACCTACGCACGAACTACGGAATGAAAAAAATATCAGAGAGATTCGACGTGAAAAACTTCAACTTATTGCTCGGTGTCTCTTATTCATTCTAAGATGAAATTGGAATTAATTACTACCCAATACTACAAAACACTATATAATAAAAAACCGTAAATACGTCTAAGTGTTTACGGTTTTTGTTTAATGATATTAGATATATGAAAAAAATAATACTCTTAATATTTACTGCAATCTCTGCACTATTCATAGATTTTGGACAAGTAAGTTTCGCAAACGCTCAGCAAGATACTGCAATCGTTAAAGCAAAGTACACTTATTCAGACTTCGGCGGGAAGTTCGCCGTGGGGCTAAGCTCTATGAATAACGATGGCGAATCTATGCAGTACTTATTCTCATACACAGGCGGTTTTTTCAAAAACTTCGATATAAATCAAAGTCTCTCCATCAGAGCGGAAACGCTATTCGCACAAAAAGGAGGACGCACCGATAACCTGAATACCGGAGACACAAACGCCCCTGTTATTGACTTCAAAGAGATATTTACAAAGACAAATATTAGTTACATAGAAATTCCCGTGATGCTCCGACTGAAAGGAGAATCATTCTTCGCGATGATAGGTCCATACCTCGGCGTAAAGATAATGGACAACTTCGAGCATAATATACCAAAACTGCAAAATTTAGGCGAAAAACCAAAGTATAGTATGTTCGACTTCGGCATAACAGGTGGAATGGAATTCCCATTATATAAGAGAACTATGATAGACGTGCGCTTCACTTATGGACTTAGCTCTCCAATACAAGAAGTGCCGAAATACATCTCCGGATTCTATTCTGATAATATGAATAACTTCACTATTCACGTAGGGTTCTTATTCCATATGTAATTTAATTCAATAGGTAACAATATTCAATATAACTAAACTATGTTAGAGCTATACATATTCACTCTTATAATCGGTGGCGGAATGCTCGCCTTTTCGGCATTCTCCGGTGGCGATGTGGACTCCGATACAGACGCGGATATGGATTCCCATATTGATATGGACTCTCACATAGAGTTAGATTCACACTCGGCTGTAGATACACACATAGAAAGCGATAACTTATTAGACGCCCCTTGCGATTCAATAGAGAATATGTCGCACAGCATTAGCCATATTCATAGCAACCTGCCCATAGAGACTAATAGTGAAGTTGATGGCATTAAGCTGCTCTCTCTGCGTAGCCTGACGTACTTCTCGGCTTTCTTCGGGCTGACTGGCTCTGTGCTCACTTGGATAGGCAGCAATTTTATCGTTACCTTGCTTTCGGCAGTGCTTACTGGATCTATATCAGCCTATTTTGCTTATAAATTAATGGCTTATTTAAAATCCAGCGAGAGCGGACAAGCACTTAATCAATCTAACTTCATAGGCAAACAAGCAATAGTAATTTTCCCCATCTCCCAAGGGAAACTGGGGAAAATAATGGTGGAAACCTCTGGGCAAAATGTGGAGCTAATCGCGACAGTCGCTCGCCCAGATGAGGATAGTTTCTCCCCTCGAGATAAAGTACTAATAGTAGCTTTCTCCGGGAATATAGCTGTCGTAAGTAAATATGATATTTAAAAAGAAAACAATAATATGTATAACAAAGTTCAACTAACAGTAGAAGCTGTATCTGTGGCTATTAATAGCGCTACGGCATTCGCCGTTCTCCTGAAGGAGATAAATGGCGAAAGACGCTTGCCAATAGTCATTGGTCCATTTGAAGCGCAGGCAATTAACCACGAACTCGAAGGGAAAACTCCCCCAAGACCAATGACACACGACTTGCTGCGCGACGTATTCGAAAAACTCGGTGCTACAATAGAGGAAATTTACATACACACTATGCACGAAAACACGTTTATGGCAAGCATCATTGTGGAAGGAAGCGGAATAGAAATAGACTCCCGTCCTAGCGATGCCATTGCTCTTGCTATTCGTTGCGGTGCACCTATTTTCGTTAATGAAGAGATACTCGAAGAAGTATCCGGCACCTTTAAGGTATCCGTTTCTTCCTTTGATCCGGAAACTAACACAATGGAAAACATTAATCATGATATAGACAGCCTCGAAGATGCATACGAAGCAATGCAAGCTAGTGATGATAATTCTATGGACAAAAGCTCTTCTGTAGAAAATAGGATTAACGAGCTACTGAAAAGTATGGATAAAGCTATTCAAGATGAAAACTATGAACGAGCTGCCATAATACGTGATGAAATTAATAAGATAAAATCTGACAATAATCAGAATACATAAAATATATGAAAGCGATAAATAGATACATATTCATAAGCATATTGTGGCTATGCACTGCGATATCCCTTTGGTCGCAGAACTCAATGATGTGGGAAGTGGAATCCCCAGATGGAAATAAGATATTCCTGCTCGGGTCTATTCACTTCGCTGATTCTACTTTCTATCCCCTGCCGAATGCCTATACAGAAGCATTCAATAGCTCTGATTACTTAGTTACGGAGATAGACTTAAGCAGCGTGAATCAATTTCAGCTTATGAATAAACTAATGTATCCGCTAACCGATTCCCTGGGGGCGCATATATCTGATACAACTATGGAAAAAGTGGTTACTTACTTTAAAGAAAAGGGAATTAGCCGCGGAATGGTTAATCGCTTTCGTCCCGCATACGTATCTATGATGGTTTCCACTTTGGAATCAATGAATGCGGGCATCTCTCCTGCTTTTGGAATAGATATGCACTTCACTAAGTTAGCTAAAGAGAGAAAAATGCAAATCCTCGAATTGGAAACAGCTGACTCTCAGGTGGAAGTCTTCGCCCTGCTGAACAAAGAAGGCAATGAAGAGACTATCGTCTCCAGTATATTCGAAAAGCTCGGTGATATGACCGACGACACAGGTAAGCTAATCCAAGCTTGGAAAAATGGTGACACAGAAACTCTGCTCTCCCTCATAAGTGAGATGGAAGATGATATACCCGAAAATAAGGACTTCTATGAAGCTCTTCTGCACAAGAGAAACCACGCAATGAGCGATAAAATCATCGAATACCTTGCACACCCGGCAAAGAAAAAACACTTCGTGATAGTCGGAGCGGCGCATTTGCTCGGCGACACGGGCATATTGCACACGCTGAAGGAAAAGAAATATAAGATTAAGCGATACTAAGATGTCCGCTATTTATATTCATATTCCATTCTGCACTCGCAAATGCTTATATTGCAGCTTCTTCTCGAAAGCGAACACACAAAAAGTAGATAAATATCTAATCGCCCTTGCGAAGGAAATACAAATTCAATCCAAATATGCAAAGTTACTTAACCCTATAAAAACTATATACTTCGGCGGAGGAACGCCTTCCATACTTTCATCCGCTCAGATAGCTGGTATATTTGACTCTCTGCGCCAGCACTTCGATCTTTCCTCCCTGCGTGAAGTTACCATAGAAGTAAACCCCAGCACTGTGGATATTCACTCCCTTAGCGATTACCTCTCCATCGGCATTAACCGCCTTAGCATAGGTGTGCAGTCCTGCATAGATAGCGAACTGAAGCTACTAGGACGCACCCACTCCGCAGAGGAAGCCATTAGCACCATAGCCACTGCCCAAGAAGCCGGCTTTACGAATATCTCCGCCGATATTATCTACTCCCTGCCCAAGCAAAGCAAGGAGAATATCAAGTACAACATAGATAAACTAAACGAAGCAAACGTGAGCCATATTTCGGCATATACGCTAAGCTATGAGCCCGGCACCTACTTCTATAAGCAGTTAGAAAAAGGCAATATGCTCGCCAATAGCGAAGACGAAGAGGAGGAACTATACCTCTACCTATGCGAATACCTCGATACGCTCGGCTTCACTCAATATGAGATATCCAGCTATTGCCGCAATGGACAAAAAAGCCAGCACAATTTGGCATATTGGAGCTTGTCCGATTACTTAGGCTTGGGGGCGTCGGCGCATTCATTCCTCGCGGGCAAGCGAATGAGCAATGTCTCCAGCATAGAGAAGTATAATGCAGCTCTCGCCAATAACACTATGCCTACTGACTTCCGCGAGAAGCCGAATGAAGACGAAAGCCTAACCGAAGCCCTGTTCCTCGGTCTGCGAGCAGAAGGACTAAACCTAAAAGACGTGAAAGAGCGCTTCGCACACGATATACTCGCCACTAAGCAGAAGGAAATTAAGTACGTATTGGACGGACGCGGATATATAAACGGGGATATCCTGCAGCTTAATCCCCGCGGATATGCCGTATGTGATTACATCACCCGCTTATTAGATAGATAATCATAACACATATATAAAAGCAAAGGGCTATTCCTTATGATAGGAACAGCCCTTTTTTTTGCTTTATTAGTTTATATTTTATATTGCTAATTCTTATTTATTTAAGCAATTACTTATTTAAGAACTTTGCGAATTCAGCGAGACCGCCATAAACTGCGTCTTCGCCTAAGTCATCTTCAATTCTGAGTAATTGGTTATACTTAGCGATTCTGTCTGTACGGCAGAGAGATCCAGTTTTAATTTGACCAGCGTTAGTAGCCACTGCGATGTCAGCGATAGTAACGTCTTCAGTTTCGCCAGAGCGGTGAGAAATCACAGCAGAGTAGTTATTTCTGTGTGCTAAATCCACAGCAGTGAGAGTTTCAGTAAGAGTACCGATTTGGTTAACTTTCACTAAGATAGAGTTAGCAGTGCTTTCTTTGATACCGCGAGCTAAGAATTTAGGGTTAGTAACGAATAAGTCATCGCCTACTAATTGGATTCTTTTGCCGAGAGTGTCAGTGAGTTTTTTCCAGCCAGCCCAGTCGTTTTGGTCTAGACCATCTTCGATAG
>JBHADY010000096.1:0-6358 GCA_041855325.1 Ignavibacteriota bacterium | reverse complement strand
TTCCAAACTTTCCCACAATCAACTACTTTCACTAAATGCGGAAGTAATTGATTTCTAACTGCTGCCCAAGTCGAAACGTATGTAAATGCTTTAGGAACAATAAACCCGTGAAAACCATTAACTTTTAGAATACTTTGAACGAATACCATAAAGAGAGCAGCTGTATTATTATTGTTTATTCCATACAGACGATTATAATACGCTTGGTCTTCAGCACTTAACTCAGCGCCGTAAGGTGGGTTGCCTATTATGACGTCGAAGCCACCTTGGGCGAATATACTCGGGAACTCTACCTGCCAGTTAAACTCCGTCGGCTTTAAGCTATTGCCAAACTTTATGTTATTGCCCAAAGACGGCAATACCTGCGCATTTCGATTCATTGCTCTGTAAGCATTTATGCTTACGTCGTTTTCGCCTTCCATTGCCTTCAGCAGTAGGGATAGCTTCGCTATTTCTACTGCGTTTTCGTCCAAGTCAACGCCGAAAATATTCTTTATTAGTATGTCCTTCTTTTTCTCTATTGTCAGCTCTCCAGCTTCATTAATGATGTGGTGAGCATTTTCCTGTGGTGGATTTTGCTTATAATAATCCTTATGCCAGTGCAATAGAAAGTCGTACGCCCCGATGAGGAATGAACCAGAGCCACAAGCGGGATCGCATATTTTGATATTTTCTACTTCTTCTGGTGTTTTCCCTTCCAGCACCTTGCCGAGCGTATTCTTTAGTATATAATCCACTATATACTGCGGAGTGTAATACACGCCACCGGCTTTCTGTACATCGGCTTTCTGCTGAATGGTAATACTATTATTTTCTCCGAATACTATCTCTGTGCCGAGGTATTTTTCGTATGAATGTCCCATTACTTCCACTGGCATCACAGCGAACTTGTACGGGCAAGCAGGATAATACATTTTTGGGATTATGTTCTTCAGTGCGAAGTCGCGAATGGTTATTTTATCGGTTATCGGGTCGTTATTCGGGTCGAACAGCCCAGTATTATACTTTTCGTTTGCTCGGGAGAATATATCTTTCAACGCATCATATACATTGCTTTCGTTGGTAGCATTAGCCAGCATTTCGAACGGCTCTGCCTGTCTATCTTCGGCTATGCGCAGGAACATTAGCCTATCCATAATCTTTTGCTGAGCGAAGGCAATTTGCTCAGTTGTTAGGTTTGGGTTCGAGGTGTGAATTTCTCTTGTTAGTTCTATTCTCCACTCATCTAATGACTTCAGCAGAGCGTCGTCCACGCTTTCCGCACCTCTTTTTGCTTGCAATTCACTTGCATACTTTTCGATAGAACCATTGATCACGGCTTGTTTAGAGAAGTTATCCCATAGATAATCAAACTCTTTAATGTAATTCTTGTAATTAATATACTTAAGTCTGCAGGTTCTTACTTCGTCAGTAGGCTTCACCCTGTGATTGCAATCATACACAGCAAACTCCTCAAAGTCAGTTAATATAGACACTGGCAGGTGGGCGCTCCATGCGTATGATCTAATCTGCTGCACGACGGAAAGATTATTAGTAAGATTTACATTTGGCTTTTTCGCCTCTACGAAGAATTTTCTTTCGAGCTTATTATTCGCATTCAGGCAATAGAAGCCATAGTCTGGACGTTTATTTTCGCCTTCCACTTCGACATTATCTTCGAGCTTAACATCAGACGAAGTGATGTCCCATCCCAGCGCAGTGAAGAGCGGATTAATAAAGTCATTTCTTGCTTCAGTTTCGTTGTAGGCAGCTGATTTGTAGTAGTCTTCTCTTTCGGAGAAGTTTTTAACTAATTCTCGGATAGCCGATTTCGCTTGTTCTTTGGTCATCATTTAAAATTTCCTTAAGTTATTATTAATAACAATATCAAGTTTCTCGGCTAAAGTTTTATAAATCTCAGCCTCTTGCTTGAGGAAGTAATCATAAAGTAATCTTAAAGTAGCACACTTAGGAAATAGTATTCTGTAAATATCTACTAAGGCTTCATAATTATCAAATAGCCTTCTATAATCCGCTGGCGACATATTCTTTATTTCTTCAAAAGAACTCTTGGGAGCAGAATCAAAATTAATCTTTGGTAATTCAGGGATTCCTTCTCTCCACTTAGTTAAATGTTCTATAATTTCTTCCCAAACATCTGAGAAATTTAAATAGTCAAAAAATTCACTACCATAAAATAAATTCACCTCTGTTTTATAATCTGATGATATTTTTTTAAACACATCTAGGTAGTAATTAGTATTCTTCTTCAAATCAGGATCAATAAAGTACATTACACCTTCTATCCTTTCATTAGGATAATTGCTTTGTAAAGTAGATAACTTTTTTTCAAAGTTTAAAACTTGGCCTCTTATTTTACTAGAATCGTGGTCATCACGAAGTTTTTGTTCTACTACATATATGACATTATTATTCCTAAAACATTGATCAATATTCAACTTACTTCCATCAATATGTGTATATTTTTTTTCTAACTGCTCACACTTTTTAAGTGTTAGATACCTCTCAATTATTATCTCCATTGCATCACCGAACTTGATTTCGTGTGATTGAAACAAGTTTTGAAGTATTTTCCCTTTTGGCTTAGTAGGTCTAAAAATTCCTACATATCTCTCTGGTGTATCTGAAATACTCTTCAATAGTTTTATTTTCGACTTTTCGAAAATATAGTCATTAAGAAAGTTTCTAAACTCTTCGTATTTAATAATTTCAGTCATAAATTAATGTATCAGAATTATGTTCAAAAATATTATCAGTAAAGATTAATTGATTAAGTTTCTCTGCTTCAGAAGTGTTATATTGTCTTTCGTATTCATATCGAAATTCATCAATACATATCATTTTATTGTCGCGCTCCACATACCAAAAGCCCCAACCATTACTGCTTTGTTTATTTTGAATTAAAGCACTTACTTTGTGGATTGATCCCACACTTTCACCACATACAATTGATGAATCCGCCATCACTACGGCTTGGTATTTTTTATCTTTAGAGAATAAAAACTCTCCTATTTTTATGTATCCTTTTCCTATCAAATTTGAAAATGGAACTTTTGGAGCTTTCTTTTCTACTTTATACTCCAATAAATCTTTTTGCAGTGGAATAACTTTCGATAATCTATCATTGGCAACATCTATATAGAACTGTTCTTTTTCAAAAGCAATAAAATTACGTCTTAGTCTTTTGGCAACAGCAGCCGTCGTTCCGCTTCCAGAGAAAGGGTCCAATACTATATCCCCCGGATTTGATGTAGACAAAATAACCCGATAAAGGAGTTCTGCAGGCTTCTGAGTCGAATGTGCTTTCTGACCATTCACTTTGATTCTTTCATCTCCAGAGCAAATAGGAATTAACCAATCACTTCTCATTTGCAAATCATCATTCATAACTTTAAGAGAATGATAATGAAAAGTATAATTTGAATTTTTACTCTTAGTGCTCCAAATTAAAGTCTCGTGTGCGTTGTTAAATCTTGTACCTTTAAAGTTTGGCATAGGATTATTCTTTACCCAAATAATATCATTTAACATCCAAAAGCCGAGATTCTGCAATATTGCACCTACTCTAAAGATATTATGATAGGTACCAATTACCCAAATACTTCCCGTTGGCTTAAGAACTCTATGACATTCACTTAACCACTTTTCAGTAAATCTATCATACTCTTCTTTGGAATCAAACTTATCCCAATCATCAGTAACAGCATCAACTTTCGTTTGATTCGGTCTATATAACTCTCCATTTAATTGCAGGTTATACGGAGGATCTGCGAAAATAAGGTCGACAGAATTAGAAGGTACTTGCTTCAGAAGTTCTACGCAATCACCTTGATATATGTTATTTAGTTCAAAGTTTCCTAAATTCATTGTTAGCTCTAATATCAATTATTGGACTTCAAAAATAACAATTTTTATGATAATAATATAGTTTTACCTTCTTTCCCTACTTTTCCCCACTCCCCACTGCGAAAGTTAATTTTTTGTTAATTTAACATTAACACAAGGATTATTCCCAAACGGGCTATTATATTGCAGTCTGTAAATAGCAGAGCTATTACTAAAGTGCAAATAGAACTACATTAATTGACTACATTCAATATCTGTAAAAATTTTTGCAGTCTGTAATTAGCAGAGCTATTACTAAAGTTAACTATTACAATAAAGCAAATAACATTTTTTAAGTATATATAAGGATTTTTACAATGTTCAGAAACCTCTTGCCAAAAGAATTTGCATTCTTCGATTACTTCGATGATATGATGGGAAAATGCAATGAATTAAGCAATGTTCTCCTAAGAACTACGAAGAACGAAATTCCATTCGAAGATGGAGTGAAGCAAATCAAAAAATATGAAAAAGCTATGGACGCAGTGGAAGTAACTGTTATCGAAGCCCTCCATAAGACTTTCATAACTCCGCTGGAAAGACCAGACATCTTAAAGCTTACTCACACTATGGATGCTATCGCCGATAACATCTATAGTGCGATTTCTCGCTTATTCCTATACCAATTAGAGCTTCGCCCAGACCTCGTGGTGATAGCCGATAACCTCGTGAAAGCAACAGACGAGCTAAAGACTGCCGTAAAAGCCCTTCGCGACTTCAAAGAACCAGAAGTAGTAAAAGCAAAGTGCGCTGCTATCAGAAAATTCGAAAGCGAAAGCGACGACATCTTTAAGAAAGCACTCGTTGATATCTTCGCTACAAACGACGCTATGTACGTGATTAAGTACAAAGAAATATACGAAAAATTCGAAAAAGCAATGAACAAATGCGAAGACACTGCGAACATCATAGAGGAAATCTTAATCGAATCTGCATAATTTAACTAAAATTAACTAAACAACATTTTATTAACTTTTTTTTGAATAAAGCGGATTTTATTAATTTATGGAAGTAAGTATAGCAATTGTAGTAATCGCGATAATCATCGCTTTTGTGTTCGACGCGATTAACGGTTTTCACGATGCAGCGAACTCTATCGCCACTATCGTTTCCACGAAGGTGCTCTCTCCGAGAGGCGCGGTAGCTTGGGCTGCATTCTTTAACTTCGCTGCTATGTTCGTGTTCGCCCCAAAAGTTGCGGACACTATAGCGAAAATCATTATCATTGACCCGCACGACCACGCCTTCATCTGGGTGGTGATTAGCGGTCTCTTGGGTGCGATAGCCTGGGACTTAATCACTTGGTACTGGGGGCTGCCGACTTCCAGCTCGCACGCCCTCATTGGTGGTTTGGCGGGTGCCGGCTTAGCATACCAAGGTATGGACGTGATCAGATGGCATAAGCTCGTGGAATCATTAGCATTTATCCCACTTGCTCCAATCTTGGGTATGGCGATTGCCTTCGTATTTATGATAATAGTATATTGGATATTTAGGAAGTATTCTCCTCGTCGTGTGGATAAGATATTCCGCAAGGGTCAGCTGGTTTCTGCAGCTCTGTATTCATTGGGTCACGGCGGTAACGACGCTCAGAAGACAATGGGTATGATAGTAGCTCTTTTAGTAGCTGCGAATATTTTCGACCCCGATATTCAGCTTTCATACACTGATTGGCACACAGCTTGGATAGTAATTGGCTGTCATATAGCTATGGCAATTGGTACTGCTATGGGCGGCTGGAAGATAGTAAAGACAATGGGAATGAAGCTCACTAAGCTGAAGCCTGTTCACGGTTTCGTAGCAGAGACATCCGGTGCTGCTACTATCTTTTTAGCTACAGTATTGGGTATTCCGGTATCGACTACGCACACTATCGCTGGTTCTATCGTTGGTGTTGGTTCTACTACTAACGCACGCAACATCAAGTGGAAAGTAATGGGCAGAATGATCATTGCTTGGATAGTAACGATTCCTTGTGCAGGAATAATCTCGGCATTATGTTTCTGGCTTTACAAGGCGATAGTTTAAGATACACTCTCCTAACCGAATGGCGACGGGAAAAGATATAAAAAAGCTCTCCAGATGGAGAGCTTTTTTTTTGGGGGTGTCAAGGAATACTTGACAACTGGGGGGATTAAAATAAATTGTATATTTAAACGTCAAGTTGGTTTGTTGCTTTCCTTATTGAGGAGAGTGAGAGTAGTTATTATTTTTAAATATCCTTTTTATGAAACAAGCTGAGCAAACAAGCAATACAAAAATCACTAAATTAATAATAAAAAACTTTAAGTGTTTTTCTAAATTCAGTATCGATTTTAATGATAATATGAACATTATAGTCGGCAACAACGAATCGGGTAAATCTACTATTTTAGAAGCTATTCATTTGGCTCTAACAAGTACACTTAATGGAAAATACTTGAAAAATGATATTCCGGAAAACATTTTCAATAGAGAAGTTGTTGAGAAGTAT
>JBHADY010000095.1:0-6758 GCA_041855325.1 Ignavibacteriota bacterium | reverse complement strand
CATATACTCGCTCATATCTATGCGGACGATGGCATTCTCATCATCGAAGAGGAAGTCCGCAAGGGCTTTCGCAAGCTCCGTCTTGCCGACACCAGTAGAGCCAAGGAATATGAATGAGCCTATCGGACGATTTGCATCTTGCAAGCCCGCACGCGAACGCCTGATGGAATTCGCCACGGCTACCACAGCGTTTTCCTGTCCGATAACCCTTTCGTTTATCCTTTCTTCTATCTTTAAGAGCTTTTGACGTTCGGTTTGGAGCATCTTCCTAACGGGAATGCCAGTCCACTTGGATAGCACTTCAGCTATGTCGGCGGAGTCGACTACTTCTTTCAGCATTTTTCCGTCAGTCTGCAGAGCTTCGAGTTGCTCATTGTTCTGCTTCAGGTCGTTTTCGAGTTGGGGGATTATCCCATATCGTATTTCCGCAACTTTCGCGAGGTCGCTTTTGCGTTCCAACTCTTCAGCCTGCTGTTTTGCTTGTTCTATCTGCGTTTTGATATCATTAGCATTTTGGATTAAGTTCTTTTCTTTAATCCATTTATCCTTTAGCTGAGACTTCTTCGCCTCTAACTCTCTGATTTCATTCTCTATTTCATCGAGTCGCTTTTTGGTAGCTTCTATTGATATATTTTCGCTCATAATTTTTCCTCTTAACTGTCTATTATTACTTAGATTTACGAGTTTTCATTTTTGTCTCTTCTGCGTATACGTGCTCTAAGGCTTCGAATATAGTCTTCACGGGGATTATCTTCATTCCCTCTTTAATTTCTGGGGCTATATCGTCTATATCGCGCAGGTTATCATTCGGGATAAGAACAGTCATTTTGCCGTGTCTGCGGGCAGCAAGTAGCTTTTCGCTTAATCCGCCTATAGCAAGCACATTGCCTCTCAGGGTGATTTCCCCAGTCATAGCTATATCTCCGCGCACAGCCTTTTGCGTTGCTGCGGAAATAATCGCTACAGTCATAGTTATGCCAGCAGATGGACCATCTTTCGGTATTGCTCCCTCTGGCACGTGAATATGAATTTCCTTCTTATCGAACGCCTTTTCTGGCACGTCGAATGCCTTCATATTCGACTTCACCACAGTGAAAGCAGCCATAGCCGACTCTTTCATCACCTCGCCGAGCTTACCCGTTAGAGTTAGCTTGCCACTTCCGGGCATAATATTCACTTCCACAGGGAGTACGTCCCCGCCTATGCTCGTCCAAGCAAGACCAGTAACCACACCCACTTTAGGCTCTAAGTCCTCCTCTTTGTTGCGGAAGCGCGGTGCTTTCAGGTATTTTTCCACTGTCTCGCAAGTTATTTCTGCGTTTATGGATTTCACATTTTCCTTAAAAGTATCATTATTTCCGAGGTATTCCATCGCAGTGGCTTTGCTTTCGTCTTTAGCTTTTTTCTTGCTATCAGCTTGCTCTAACTCACTATTGCGATTAGAGATAGCTTCCATCACATCTGGGTGATTCTTATTAAAGTCAGCGACTAAATCCTTAGCATACTTACGCAGCACACCGCCGATTTCTCGCTCTAAATTGCGCACGCCAGCTTCTTTTGTGTATTCCTGTATTATCTTATAAATCGCCTCGTCGGTGAATTTCAGATTAAATTCCTCCATTCCATATTCCTTAATTATCTTAGGGATTATGTGCCTTTTGGCGATTTCATACTTCTGATAATCGAGGTAAGAACCCAGCTCGATTAGCTCAATTCTGTCCAAAAGAGGAGCCGGAATATCATACTTCACGTTCGCAGTGGTGATAAATAGCACATTCGATAGATCATAATCCACCTCTAAGTAGTGATCATTAAATGCGTTATTCTGCTCTGGGTCTAAGACCTCTAAGAGTGCAGCTGCGGGGTCTCCGCGGAAGTCACTCGCCATTTTGTCTATCTCATCAAGGAGGATAACCGGGTTCATAGTGCCGGCTTTTTTCATAGATTGGATAATCTTTCCCGGGAGAGCACCAATATAGGTACGTCTATGCCCGCGGATTTCCGCTTCATCGCGCACACCGCCGAGTGAGAAACGCACGAATTTGCGTCCTAATGCGCGTGCTATGGACTTAGCAAGAGAAGTTTTTCCCACGCCCGGAGGTCCTATGAAGCAGATAATCTGCCTTTTCAGGTTGCCGGTTAAGTTCAGAATAGCGATGTATTCGAGTATTCTATCTTTTGGCTTTTCCAAGTCGTAATGGTCTGCATCAAGGATTTCCTTCACGTGGTTTATATCCATATCATCATTCGTGAAGTTGCTCCAAGGTAGCTCAGTCATCAGTTCTAAGTAATTGCGCATAACGCCGTAATCCGCAGAAGCTTGGGAAGTCTTCTTCAGCTTTTCGAATTCCTCTTCGGCTTTCTTTTTGGCTATTTCGGGCATATTCGCCTTTTCGATAGCTTCGCGTAGTGCTTTTATGTCCGGAGATGTTCTATCCTCTTCGTTAAGCTCATTCTCCAGCGCTTTAATTTGCTCTTGTATATAGTACTTACGCTGAACCTTCTGTATAGCACTACTCACTTTTCCTTCCACTTCTTCCTCTAAGCGGAGCATATCCAATTCTTGGCGAAGAATAGCTGCCAGCTGGAAATACTGCTCCTCTAAAGTTGGAACTTCAAGTATCTTTTGCTTAATTTCCGGCTTAGCGGAGATATTCGCAGCTGCGAAGTATAGCTTTCGCATAGGGTCGCTTATATTCTCATAAGCTATGCTTGTGTCGTTTGGTATAGCCTTATTAGCTTTAATATACTCAAGGACTAAATCATTCGCTGTGCGCATAGTCGCCTGAGTTTCCAAGCTTTCTTCATCATAACTTATCTGAATTGGCTCCACCTGGGCGAACATAAAGCTGTCTTTTTTGCGGGTCTTAAGTATCTTTCCCTGCATAACGCCTTCCACCAGCACTTTAATCATATTATTCGGAAGGCGAAGCACGTTAATTATCTTGCAGATAGTCCCATTTTTATAAATATCACGCAGTGTAGGAGATTCCGTAGCGGGGTCTTTCTGAGAGGTAACGAAGATAAACTTCTCGTTTTCCATCGCATGCGAAACAGCTTTCATAGTAGCCGCGCGACCAACCAATATTGGGTATATCATCACGGGATAAATGACTATATCGCGAGTAGGAAGAACGGGAATCTGCTTCGGTATTACCACTGTGTTCGATCCGCTAACTTCAATTTCATCTATTATTTCTTCTTGTTTCATTATCTATGTTTATGTTTAATTATCTTAGTTAAGTATTATTATTTATATATAATTATGTCTATTTTGTATTATCTATTATTTTTATTTAGCATTATCTATCATATCTAAGAAATTTGCTTCGCTAATGACTTTCACGCCCAGCTCTTGGGCTTTTGTCAGCTTGCTGCCGGCATTCTCCCCGGCGATGACGAGATATGTCTTCTTGGAAACAGACGATGCCACCTTAGCACCCATTCGTTCTAAAAATTCCTTTGCTTCGTTGCGAGTCATCTTTTCTAACTCGCCCGTTAGCACTATGCTTTTTCCGCTTAGCTCGCCTTCGGTAGCTATGGCTTGATCCTCGCCCGCTTCGAAATTCACCCCGAAGCCCTTCAGCTCGGCGAGTATGTGCATTTCCTTCTCATTTGCGAAGTATTCGACTATAGCTTCAGCCATTTTGTCGCCAATTTCATTAATCTTTATTAGATCATCTTTGCTGGCTGTGGCTAAGTCCTCTATATTCTTAAAGTTACGCGCCAGAATCTTAGCCGCTCCCTCGCCTATATATCGAATACCCAAAGCAAATAATACTCTATTAAAGCTCTGAGACTTACTGCTTTCAATGGCACTGAGCAGATTGCTTACGCTCTTCTCGCCCCACTTTTCTAATTGGGCGATTTCCTCTCTCCGCTCGCTAAGTCTATATATATCAGCTACTGACTTCAGCCAGCCCTTATCCACAAACTGCTCCACTATGCGCTCGCCCAGACCATCTATGTTCATAGCATTCCTGCTGGCGAAATGCTCTATCCGTCGGCGCAACTGCCACGGACACTCCGGATTCGTGCAGAAATAGTTAGCTTCGCCCTCCGGACGCACTAACTTACTATCCTCACTGCAAATGCAATGCTCCGGAAACTCGTACGGTACGGAATCCTCACTCCGCTCATCTATGACTACACCGCTCACCTTCGGGATAACATCTCCCCCCTTCTCTATGATGACTGTATCGCCCACGCGTATGTCCTTCTGCTGTATATAATCAAGATTATGCAGAGTAGCACGGCTAATCGTAGAACCAGCTAATGGCACTGGCTCCAGCTCCGCAACAGGCGTAATAACCCCAGTTCTGCCCACTTGTATGCTTATCTCGCGTAGCTTAGTCGTAGCGGTTTCCGCCTCGTACTTATAAGCTATAGCCCACTTCGGCGAACGCGCCACATAGCCCACAGCCTCCTGCAGACGCTTTGAATCCAGCTTAATCACCACTCCATCAATATTGAACGGCAGGCTGTCCCGCGAGCTTTCTATCTTAGCCAAATATTCCTCTATCTCAGTGATGGAATTCACCTTCTCAGACTTATCAGATACCGGGAAACCCATTTCCTTAAGCAAAGATAAACGCTCGAAGTGAGAATCCACCTCTACGCCGTCTATCTCCAAGTAATAGCATACCATCTTCAGCGGACGCAGTGCAGTTTGCTTTGAATCGAGCAACTTAAGCGTGCCAGCCGTTAAGTTACGTGGATTAGCATATAGCTTCTCGCCTATCTCGGCGCGCTTTTCGTTAATTTCGATGAAGTCTGCATTCAGCATATATACTTCCCCACGCACCTCGAAGTTCCTTATCTCCTGTCCATTATAGCTTATTGGCTTTGCTATAAGTGGTATATTTTTAATAGTCTTAACATTATTAGTTACTTCATCGCCCACAGTGCCATTCCCACGAGTAAGGGCATAGCTAAGCTGGCAATCTTCATAATACAAGCTCATAGAAACACCATCGTACTTCAGTTCGCAGGTGAAATCCAGCGTGGCATCGGTAGCAACGTCGTTAATTCGGCGGATGAAGTCCTCCACTTCATCTATGGAATAGCTATTCGCCAGCGAAAGCATAGGTCGCTTATGCGGCAATTGCTTAAACTCGCTAAGCACGTCCCCGCCCACTCGTTTAGTCGGCGAGTTCGGCGAAGCATACTGAGGATACTCCTCCTCTAAGCTCTGCAATTCCCTGAAAAGCACATCATATTCCCTATCCGAAATAAGCGATTCCGCCTTGTTGAAATATGCATCATCATACTTATTGATGAGTTGCATAAGCTCTGCGATGCGTTCATTCGGAGTAATTTTTTTGCCTATATTGTTTGTATTATCAGGTGCGAATAAATCAGTCTGTTCCATATAATTTACCTTATTATAGTTGTATATAGACGAAATTAAGCGATTAATGTTTTTTTATTTTAACCTCTATATATAGCAAAAAAGGCGACCAAATAGCCGCCTTTTTCACTGTTTCTTTCCCAATGGGAGATGATTAATACTTATAGGTAATAATTACTTCTCTCCGAGGAAAATCTTATCTAAATGAGTCATCTTCAGTAAGCTCATAATTTTATCAGGAATATTGATAAAATTGACGCTTTTCTTTAGTTTAGTAGCCGTAGTATAAGCTGCTACGAGCATGCCCAAGCCAGATGAGTTCATCACATTTACTTCGCCCAAATCAACTATGATTTTGCTGTATTGAGCGTCGTTTAAGTACTGCTGAGCTAAAGTAGAAAACTCAACTGCTTCGCCCCCGCCAAGCACCTTTTCCGGCAACTTAATGCAAGGAACAGAGTTCTCTACGCTCACTGAATACATAGCTTTTTCCATTGTATTCCCTTCAATTATTTATTACTTGCAGCTAATTTTTCTTTGCTTAATTTACGTTCAACCACCCAAATCACATAAGAACTTGCTACGTAGATAGAAGAGTAAGTACCAACGATGATACCGATAAGCATTGTAAAGCAGAAGCCTTGAAGAACAGGACCAGCTGTGAATACCATTATCGCAAGTACTACGATTACGGACATACCAGTGTTGATTGTCCTGCTTAATGTTTCGTTCATACTCATATTGATAAGCTTTCTGATTTCCATACCTTGGTGAAGCTCTTTGTTTTCTCTAATTCTGTCGAAAATCACCACTGTATCGTTGATTGAGTAACCAATCACAGTAAGCATAGCAGCGAGCATAGTTTGGTCGAATTGCACGTTAATTAAGTCTAATTTACCAACGATTAACACTAAACCGAAAGTAAATACCACGTCGTGAACGATGGAGATCATCGCACCCAAGCCGAACACCCACTCGAAGCGGAATGCCACGTAAAGCATAATCGCGATAACCGCTAAAATCACAGCGAATATAGCCTGTGTTCTCATTTCTTTACCCACTTTCGGACCAATGCTGTTTTCGCCGAGTTTAGTAGGTGCTTCAGAAGCGAATTCCTTGTTCAGGATATTCATCACTGTTTCAGAAACTTTGCTATCATTTGTGTTATTTTCTTTTACTCTTACTAAGAATTGGTTGTCTTTGCCGAATGATTTAATTTCAGCGTCGCCCACTCCATTTTTTTCGATAGCAGAACGAATTTCATCGATATTCACTTTCTTAGAGAAAGCCACTTGAATTTCAGTACCACCGACGAAGTCAATACCCATATTGATTTCAGAGAGGAAAGTAAGAGCTATACCTGTAATGAATGAGATTACCGATAGAATAAAGAAGAAGTATCTTGACT
>JBHADY010000094.1:0-4351 GCA_041855325.1 Ignavibacteriota bacterium | reverse complement strand
TCTCGCGGGTTCTCTCTTTAACCGAAACGAGCATAATATTCATTATGCCTATGCCAGCAGCTATAAGAGAAATAATACCACTAATCACGCCAAAGTAAGTCAAATACTGAGTGAACCCCTTAAAGGTCTCGGAGAGAGCTTCATTGCTTTGTATCTCGAAGTCGTTCTCTTCCCAAGGCTTTAAGTTGCGAATGGCACGAAAATGATTAACCGCTTCGCTCATCATTTCGTCGAATTCACTCTTATTCCTCGCATGAACGAAAATAGTAAGCGAACGGAAGAAATCGCCCCCGTGATATGTGATAAATGAAGGCAGCGGAACGAATACCATATTGTCCAGGCTTTGACCCATCATAGAACCAGATGAGTTAAGAATACCGATAATCTCATAGCTTTGTCCATCTATGGATATAGTCCTGCCAAGTGGCTTCGCTTCCTTAAATAGCTTAGTTATAATATCATTACCAATAACGGCTACCTTACGACCGAACATAATATCCGCTTCTACTATATTGCGACCATCAATTATATTCCTGCCGAAAGCAAATATAGTCTTCTCTTCAGCACCATAAACTAATACGTCGGGGTCAGAGGAAACGCCATTCGCTTTAACAGTCTTTCCATTTATTGCCCCCATAGCGGTTACGTACTCAGCAACACCAGCGAGTTTATTTTGTAATTGCTTATACTGCTTATAAGTAACATCTTTGCGGGGACGCATACGCCTGCTGGAGCCGTGCCCAGTTTGCATTGCCGGGTCTCGTTGAATGAACAAAGTGCCTTCGCCCATTGCATTAATCTGCGAAAAAACTGATTCCTCCACGCTTCTTGTTATCGCACCAGCCGCAATAATAGCAAACACACCAATAGTAACACTAAGCAAAGTAAGAAAAGTACGAAGTTTATTGCCTCGCACGGAATCTAATGCTATAAGTATACTTTCACTGAAATTCATTCTTATTCTCTTCCTTCTTAGTCAAACCTTAGTGCATCTACTACGTCTAATTTTGCAGCTCTATATGCCGGCACAAAGCCCGCACATATACCCACAAACACGGATACCACAGTCGCTATAATAAACAGATTAACTGGCATAAACGGAGACAAGAAACTAAGCGCTGGCATTATCATAGGCACTATAGTACCAATGGCAAATACCAGCACCGTGCAGACAAGAAGAGCTACTATTGCCCCGATGAAGCACAGTACGGTCGCCTCCACTATAAACTGCGTAAGTATCGACGCTCGTGGCGCACCCAGTGCTTTTCGTATGCCTATCTCCTTAGTTCTTTCAACTACTGAGACGAACATAATATTCATCACACCGATTATCCCCACTATGAATGATAGCACGGTCATACCGAGACCTATACCCCACACATACATACGGAAGTTTGCCATCATTTCCTCGAATTGCTTCGATTCATTCATAGAGAAGTCATTCTCCATTCCCGGCTTTAAGTTGCGAATAGAACGCATTAAGCCTTCCACTTCGGCTTTCATTTCGGGTATCTTATCCGGCGAACCAGCCCGCAGAGTAATTGTATATGATTGATTCCCTCCGAATATCTTATAGTACGAACGCAAAGGTATATGCACTATATTATCAAGGAAATCCATCATCATAGTAGAATGCTTCTTATTAACGCCAATCACGGTGAATTTGCGTCCATTTACTTTTATTTCTTTGCCTATGGCATCGTCATTCGGGAATAAAGTTTTATTTATATTATAGCCAATAATTGCCACTTTCGCACCGAGATTCGCCTCGAACTCAGAGAAGAAGCGTCCAGTGGCTATTTCTCCAGTTGGAGTTTCAGAATAATTACTAAGCACACCACTGCAAGAAGCTGTATTTATGCTATTATCCTTATACTTAACAGTAATACCTAAAGCATTGATCTCATAGGTAGCGACAACTGGGGTCTTAGCCAAACGTACTATCTCCTCAGCTTGATGAAGCGTTATGTTCTTTCTTTGGCGTACTTCCTCCCACTTCACGCTGCCCGACCAATCGAACTTATCGATATACACCACATCTTCGCCCATTAGGTTTATCGTGTCGTTCAGCGCAGCATCCAAAGCAGAAAGCGCCCACCCCATTAGTATTACTACAGAAATACCCACCACCACGCCGAGCGCAGCAAGCGACGAACGCACCTTATTCGATCTTATCGAATTAATCGCTATCTTTACTGATTCTGTTATTTCTGTAAACTTCATTATCTATTACTAATTACTTGCTGTATCGAATGATTTAATTGGTTTATCATTTATCTCATCGCTTTCGATTAATCCATCGCGCAGACGGATAATGCGGTGTGCGTGAAGTGCTATATCTTCCTCGTGTGTTACGAGGATTATGGTATTCCCCGCTTCCCACAAGTCGTTAAATAGCTTCATTATCTCCACGCCTGTGCGGGAATCTAAGTTCCCTGTGGGCTCATCAGCTAAAATAATGGAAGGATTAGTAACCAGTGCACGCGCTATAGCCACTCTTTGGCGTTGCCCGCCGGAGAGTTCATTCGGCTTGTGTAGCATTCTGTCGCTAAGTCCCACGTTTTTAAGGGCTTCGGTAGCTTTCTCTGTGCGTATATTTGCCTTTTCACCGGAATAGACAAGTGGCAATTCCACATTCTTCAGCGAAGTCAGCCTTGGCAGCAAGTTAAAAGTCTGAAAGACGAAGCCTATTTCCTTATTTCTTATCTTAGCTAAGTCATTATCATTCATCTCGCTTACGTTTTCATCTGTGAAGAAGTAATCGCCAGCGGTGGGGGTATCCAAGCAGCCAAGTATATTCATTAAAGTTGATTTCCCGCTACCGGAGGGTCCCATAATAGCCACATATTCATTCCTATGAATATCCAGCGAAACATCGCGAAGCGCATAAACCAGCTCGTCGCCCATTTCATATATCTTCGAGATATGCTCTATATGTATTATCTTTTCCATCGCCTATTTCTTTACTTTCACGCTCGCGCCGTCGTACAGCTCTTTTCGTATTGCGAGGTAGCTTCCGCTAATCACTTCGTCGCCTTCTTTTATTCCTTCTTTAATCTCTATATATCCGCTATCGCTAAGCCCGGTAACCACCTTAACTAACTTAACTTTATTATCATTTAACAGATAAACATAGACATCAGGGTTTGATTTATCTGTCTTCTTTTTGTCTTCGTCCTCTGGCTTTTCATTTTTCTTGTCTTTATCTTCAACTCTATCAGCAGAAGGAGAATCCGTTACAGATTGGAGTGGCACAGAAACCACGTTTTCGCTTTTCTCTGTGCTAATTTCCACATCGCAACTCATTCCCGGGCGGAACTTCGGATCTAAGTTCAATATCCTAATCTTCACCTTAAAGTTAGTAACTTGGCTCTGACTGCCCAAACCAGAAGTAATCGCTGAATGACCAATTTCAATCACCTCGCCATCGAACACTTTGCCCGGCAGAGCATCAACTTCTACCTTAGCCTTGTCGCCAATCTTCACAAGGATAATATCATTCTCATCTACTTCCACTTCTGCATTCATCACGCTGAGGTCAGAAATAACCATAATTTCTGTACCTTGCATCATCTCCGTACCAACTACTTTCTCGCCCTTCAGCACGTTCAGAGCAGAAACCACACCGCTAATAGGCGAGTGAATCACGGTCTTTGCGGCAGTCTTCTGAGTTTGTCTATAGCTTGCTTTCGCTTGTTCATAGCGCAATTCAGCAGCATCGAGAGCGGATTTAGCCATATTTAAGGCATTCTTAGCTATGTCGTATTCCTGCTGCGAAATGTACTTCTTAGCATACAGATCGCTGGCACGTTTGAAGTCTGCTTCGGCTTTTGCTAAATTAGACTTACTGGAAGGGATGTCGGACTTCACCGCCTCGGAGGCGAAGCGAGATTGCTCCAGCTGCATATTGATGATATCCGGCTTAATGCGTGCGAGTAGTTGTCCCGCCTTCACATTATCGCCTTCCTTTATATTCATCTCTATGATTTCGCCGCTGGTTTCGGGAGAGATCTTCACTTCTGTTTCAGGCTTAATCTTGCCGATGGCAGAGACCTTTTGCACTATTGTTCGGCGAGAGGCTTTTTCTGTAGTTACTTCGATATCCCTCTTTCCCCTGCCTGCGAAAATAGCCACAGCTACGATAGCCAGCACTATGATGGAAGAGAAAATGATAATTACTTTTTTGTTCGATTTCTTTTGTTTCTTGGTAGTATTCATTTCAATTACTCATATTCATTTCGATTTTTTTTAACTTTTCTAAGTCGCAATAGTAGTAATGATATTACTACTATTATATCATTACTACTATTTTATCTTGCTAATTAACTCTCTTACGAATTAAAAAGCTCTA
>JBHADY010000093.1:0-7938 GCA_041855325.1 Ignavibacteriota bacterium | reverse complement strand
CTATCAATATTAATATCAGACGCTTCATTTATTTCGACAAATTATAGTTTATTATTATCTCTTAAATATCAAGGACTTAGCTTATTATTATTATCATCAATGTATTGCTTTATGTCTCGTGGCTTATTAGAGCCCATTGCCTGCACGCCATATCGCATAGCCTTATCGAAGTGCTCCTTAGTATCAATTGAATACGCACCGAGGATAATCCCGCGCTCCTCGCACTCGCTTTTCATCTGCTTGTTCAGCGTGCTTAAGCTTGTGATATAAGCATCTATGCCAATCATATCGCTTAATTCTTTCGGAGTAAGCGGGTAAGTAGGAATGCGAATACCCGCGATAAACACATCGGGATTTACGCTTCTGCACTGAGCGAGTATCTCATAATCAAAAGATGCGAAAATGCACTGCGAGAAATCCCCATACTTGCTAACATAGTTAAATATAGTATGTATATATACTTCATTGCTAACAGCTGGGTTTCTCTTAACCTCTATATTAAGCAGGCACTTATCTTTTGCAAGCGAAAGGAGTTCGCTAAGCTCTGGAACGTAGATTCTCTCGTTTCTTTTTGAGTCAATCAGCTCTATTTTCTGTATTTCATCATAGCTAAGAGATGAAATATTATGCTTTTTATTTCCATCGGTTATAGTCGCATTATGATACAGCACGATGCGCCCATCACGCGTGATGTGCAGATCAGTTTCTATCATATCCACGCCGAGAGCAATGGCATCAGCAAAGGCTTTCAGGGTATTTTCAGTAGCCTCGCTCTGCTCGCCACGATGAGCCGCCAGCAGCAGTTTATCGCCTATTTTCGCTCTTGCAATTGCTCGCATAGATTGGGACTTTTCTTGCATAATTAGCTGATAATATTATTACCTAAAACTTTATTATTACCTAATACTTAACTACTTAATTAGTTCGGACTTTCCACCACAATCTGCTAATTTAATACTATAAAACTTATTTTCCAAATTTTTATCGGATTCGAAGGAGACAAAATTGTAATTATCCGTCCAAGCGCTGTAAGAGCGAGTGTCCTCGTGATACACTTCTGGGATTATTCTATGCACTTTTCCCACATTCTGCTTATAGAATAGGACTTTCCTTTCGTCTGAAAGTGTGATTAAACGGTTAGTGCGTTCCTTTTTCGTCTTATTATCAACTTTCCCGCTGAATTTAGCAGCACGAGCGATGGATCTATCCGAATATGAAAATACGTGTAAATATGTGAATTTCAGGCTACTTATGAAGTCATAAGCCTCTTGGAATAACTCTGGTGTTTCCCCCGGGAAGCCGGTTATCACATCTATGCCTATTCCGCAGTTTTCTATTTTGGAATTTACTCTATGTATTAGATTTTCGAATAGCTTAGTGTCATACTTTCTATTCATAGCCTTTAGTATGGTGTCGCTTCCGCTCTGCAGGGGAATGTGGAAGTGAGGACAAATAATATTCGAGTTCGTAGCAATATCTAATATCTTATCTGTCAATAGGTTAGGCTCAATCGACGAGATGCGCACGCGTATATCATAGCCCGTGGAGTCTATCCATTCTATCACATCGCTAAAGTTTTTGTTTTCCTTCTCATCGAGGTAGCAACCAAGGTTAATACCGCTTAAGATAACCTCTTTCGCACCCTTTTGATGAATTGCATCGAACTCCCTCTTGAAGTCATCGAACTTCATAGAGCGGTTGCGTCCGCGGGAGAAAGGAATAGCGCAATAAGTGCAGAAGTAGTCGCAGCCGTCCTGCAGTTTCATTGAAATGCGCGTGTGGGCGCTGTTCTCGGCAGAGTCCGCATAGTAAAACTTAGCAGAAGCGAGGTTGGTATGGTAATTCTCTACACTGGTATTCACATCATTATCTATATTCTCTACGATGCCGAATTTATCGATATTCCCGAAAATCTTATACACTCCTTCGATTTGGAATATCTCTTTATAGTTTATTTCGGCGTAGCAGCCAGCGACTAATATCCTCGCATCCGGATACTTTTTATGATATTTACGAATAAGGCGTCTGCCGTCGGCATCGGCTTTATCGGTAACGGTGCAAGTATTGATTATGATATAATCCGGGGTATCACCTTCGGTGGCTTGGGAGTATCCATTCTCCTCCAGCTGCCGTTTAATCGTGGAGATTTCAGCAAAATTGACTTTGCACCCCAGGTTATGAATTAGAAATTTTTTCATCTATATTATGTATGATTATCTTATTTGGTGTTAATTAAAGCTATTTTTTATATTTATATAAGCTATATATGTATATAAAAAAACAGCTTAATCTAATGATTAAGCTGTTTGATTCGCGAGTGACTCCAACGGGATTCGAACCCGTACTGCCACCGTGAAAGGGTGGTGACCTATCCATTAGTCGATGGAGCCAAACACAAGGCTTTAAAATGAATTATAAAAAGGTTCGTGACTCCAACGGGATTCGAACCCGTACTGCCACCGTGAAAGGGTGGTGACCTATCCATTAGTCGATGGAGCCAGAAAATATTTGCTACCGTGAAGTAGCTCCTATTATAAGTCGCATTAAATCTGCGTCGTTTTATTTAAAAGTGCGTCTCTCTTTTAAAGACTTCAAAATTAAGGCAAATTTTTGACATATCCAAATTATTTTTTGCAATTTATGCACTTTTTTTCATTTTTCTTATAAAATGAGCATATTTTGATGTGAATTTAGTGCTTATTCCTTAGTTTTTAGCACTGAATGCTGAATGAAAGTAAATATAATCAATATCACAAATACTATGAAAGCCAGTGCCGAGGCATAGCCCATTCCGTCCGACTTTTCAAATGCATTCGTGTATATCTGATAAACCAAAGTAGTGGTAGAGTTAAGAGGTCCGCCTTTAGTCATTATCAGTACTTCTATGAAGACTTGGAAGGATTTAATCGTATTAATGAAAATCACGAAAACTAAAGTAGGCTTAAGCAGTGGGAACGTAATATATCTAAACTTCTGCCAAGCATTCGCTCCGGAAATATCCGCCGAGGCGTATAAATCGTTAGGAATAGACTGCATAGACGAAAGGAAAAGTATCATATAATAACCCACAGCTCCCCATACGTCCATCACCATAATGGAGTATAGAGCAGTTTCCGGATCTTGCAAAAAACCCAATTGCGAATATGGCAAGCCCATTGCCTTCAGCACTATATTAACATAGCCATCTTGCGAGTATAGATTAAAGAAAATCAGGGAAATCACCACCAAAGAAGTAATCGAAGGCATAAAAAATGCCGTTTTATAGAACTCATTAAAGCGGGAGAGGCGGCTATTTATCAGCACCGCGATGAATAGTGCTATCGAAGTGGTGAATGGCACTGTGCCAAAGGTAAATAGCGCTGTATTCCCCAGAGCTTTATAGAATATCGGGTCTTTAAACAGGGCTATGTAATTACTAAAGCCAATAAAAGTAGCCTCGTTATTCAGCGTGGAATAGTCCGTGAAGCTAAGATATAGCGCATAAAACAAAGGATACAGCCAAAAAACACAGAAGCTGATAATCCACGGCAGCAGAAGCGCCAGCACGAAGGGCTTTTCGCGTAGGTTAGCCTTCATTTATCTCCCTCAGCATTCTATAGAACATTTCCAACGGCAGCCCAACTATATTATAGTAGCATCCGCACACTCGCGACACGAACACCGCGCCGAAGTCATCTTGTATTCCATAAGCCCCTGCCTTGTCCATAGGCGAGCCAGTGGAGATATAATAATCAATCTCCTTCGCGTCCAGCAGACGAAAAGTAACCTGAGACTCCTGCACATCGCTTATCATCTTCCCCGTCTTCGTGTTTATCAGAGTAACCCCGGTAAATACAGTATGGGTATTCCCGCTAAGCTTCGATAAAATACGCTTTGCATCTGCTTCATCGGTGGGCTTATTGAGTATCTCATCGCACATCGCCACGATGGTATCAGCAGAGATGATAATACACTCTCCATCCACCTTTTTCGCTACGTGCTTAGCCTTCTCTTGCGAGAGGTACTTAGGCACTTCTCTCGGCGTAATGCCTTCGGGCAGATTATCTTCATCTATATTCGCGGGCATAATATCAAAGCTAAGACCCAAGTTCTGCAGGAGGAACTTCCTACGCGGAGATTGCGAAGCCAGAATCAGCCTCTGCTTCAGTCCTAGAAGCTCTGCAATGCCATTACTTTTCGTTTGGGAGTGTGTATTCGTTTGAGAGTTTGTATTTATATAATCCAATTTCTACTATCTCTTAGTTCTAATTACTAATCTAACGAATATGAAGTCGCAACGCTATTGATATGCATTATCGACAACATTATTCATAGTTTCCAGCTTGTGGAAGTCAAAATTACGAATATTTCCCCTTATAATCCCTATTTTTTTATTACTAAAGAAATGGCAAATAATACGATAAAACCAGCAAAACATAGTATTTTGTCTTATGCTCTATTTCCATAAATCCCTATTTCTAATAATAATTATTCACATTTTCCGAAAAACTGAAAAAATTATTATTATATTTCTAAATTTATTTATATTTTTGTTGTCGAAATAGTTTGAAATATTGGATAATATGATTGAACGAGAGTTAGAAGTATTGAACCGCGCCGGTCTTCACACCAGACCAGCGGCCTGTTTAGTGAAGCTTACATCTTCCTTTAAGTCGGATGTATTTCTAATTAAAGATGGCTTCGAAATAAACGCTAAAAGCATTATTGGCGTGATGACACTCACCGCAGAGCAGGGCGCTAAGCTCACTGCAAAAGTAAGCGGAGAGGACGAAGAAGAAGCTATCAACGCTTTGGAACAGCTGTTCCTAAGCAAGTTCGATGAGGACTAATACTTTAAATAAGAGTTTATTGATTAGTCCGAGCAGGATTAGCTTTTGAGTATACAAACTAATCACATTATAAGTTACAATATTATAAATATTAGTTAGATTTTACTCATAAAATAAAATAATGAGCCACTTAATACGTGTGCTGATGGATTAGTTATGTGCTAACAAACTGACTAATAATCATACGTAGCTATTTCATAGTAATACGTAGCTATTTCGCAAATGTTAATTAAATAATACGCTAGTGCGTAAATTGATGAATTAACTATCACTATCGCGCCCTTTGGATTAGCAAATGAAGACTTAATTTGCTAACTGAGGCACAATTAAGTAAGTAATAAATTAATAATATATAATAACAAAATAGGAGATGGTTTAAAGATGGCAACATCATCACATCAAACAAAAAAATTAGGCTCTCAACAAGTTGGGCTGTTCGGTATTTTGGTAGTAGGTTTCTTCTTCCTATTCCAATTAGTAATCATGCCACAGGCTGTTGCTACATTCGTAACTTATCTTTTCTCCCCTATCGGTGAAGCAAAAGAAAAAGTAGACCTCGTGAAATACGATGGTCTGGTGTGGGCTTCCTCATCAAAAGATAATGCTCAAAAAGTATATCAACAAGGAGCCGTTGACCCAAATAAAGATTTGATCAATAAAGAATACATCTTTGATCTATCTTTCAAAACTCGTACTATGGACCAACACGGTTATATCAAAACTCCAACTGAATGGATCGCGAAATCTCCACTCCTCGGCGAAAGCGAAATCATCCTCGAACCTTGGATAGGTTTCACGGTGTTATCCATAGTGTTGGCACTCGTAGTATCCATTATTATCACGCTATTCCTGCCTTCTGGCATCGGCTTAATGGCTAGATTAGTGGATATTCAGATCGATGGAACTAAAGTAAAAATCAGACTACAAACTGGCTTTGCTGACGAAGTAGTTGACCTTCTGACTATGCCGGATGATAAACTCGAAGCAGTAGATCCTAACTACGCTAGACAACACTTCCAAACAGTATGGACAAGAACTGAAGGCGATGCATATTCAAATACTAAAAAACCTGTGGAATTTGAAGATGTATTCACTGAAGAAACTGATTTAGTAGAATTCCGCGAAGTTCACCTTTATAATCGTATTAAAGAGTTCTTCTCTGAATTCGTGCTTAAAGAAATCGAAGACACTAAAGGCGGCCTCCTCTGGAGACGTAACCGCGGTCACTTTATGAAGGGCATCAGACTTTATATGTCTCACCACTTCACTGAAAAATATGCAAACCTCGTGCAAGGTATGGCATACGGCGGTGCTGCGATCCTTATCGTAATCGTGGGTATTCGTGGTCTTAAGTTCATCCCTGCTTCTAAACCTTCACTCGTATTGTTCTCTACATTTACTGAGTTCTCCATGCTTGCTCTCTTAGCATTCTCTCTTATGTACACTGAAGAAGAAGAACGTATGGATAAGATGCTTAAGAAAATGGAAGATAGTAATAGAAGCTCCCTCGAAGCTCTTAGAAGCCAACAACACGATATTCACCAATTGTCTAACGTTCTCGTAGGTCAATCTGCTGAAATCATTAAACAAAGAGTAGAAAGCTCTATCACTGAGTATATGACTAGCGACGACAACATTAAGAGAGTAGTTGCTGAAGAAATTAGCCATAAGATTCTCTTCGGTATGAGAGAAGCTTTCGCTAACCCACAAGCTCATAACCAACTCAAAAAATAAGCTATAACATAGCAAATTTATAAAAAAAGCTATCCCCCAAAAATGAGGATAGCTTTTTTTTGCATTATGAGATATCTATATCTATATTATGGGATACTTGCATTAATGTTATCACTAATCACCAAATATGATGATTAGCAAAGAGAAAAGCTAAGTTTTTTTTTCCAAAATCACCATTTTTGGTGAGTAAACTACCTAAAAATACCCATTTTTGAGGATTGCAGGGCTAAGCACTTCTCCTTAATTTTGTGATACTAAAAATATCAATTAAACAAACAACAGACAGGAATATGAAAGCAACTATTATTTACGGTTCTACAACCGATAACACAAGCAATATAGCAAAACAAATCGCTGAAGCATTAGTGGATTACTCACCAAACGTCGTTGACGTTTCAGGAGCAAGCGAAGCAGATTTCGCGGCAGATTTATTAATCCTCGGTACTTCTACTTGGGGCGTTGGTGATTTACAAGATGATTGGGACTCTTTCCTCCCTACTCTTGAAGGTATTGACTTAAACGGAAAAACAGTAGCTTTATTCGGCGTTGGCGATAGCGCAGGTTATTCTGATACTTTCTGCGACGGTGTCGGTATCTTATTCGAAGCAGTAAAAGGAAAAGGTTGCAAAATTATAGGTGCTGTTTCAACTGATGGATACTCTTTCGATGAATCAAGAGCAGTTGTTGATGGTAAATTCGTTGGCTTAGCTATCGATGAAGATAACGAAAGCAGCGAAACTCCAGGAAGAATCTCTAACTGGGTTGCACAATTGAAAAGTGAGTTATAAGAAGCAGTAAAGATACTAAAATGAAAGTCTTGGCTCATTTAATTTATGAATATAGCAAAGGATTGAGGTCGCTGGCTCTGCATACTATCCAAAGCTCTGAAAAAGAAGCTACTGCAGAACGCCTCAGAAGTCACGGGTTAAACTACATTTTTCAGCAAGTAAATCCTAACAAATATAACGTGTTCTTCGGCGACGACAACTGTTTGGAAATCGTAAAAACATTCGTAGAAAAGCGAATTACTGACCTCTCACCAGAGGAAGATTTCATCCTCGGTGTGATGCTCGGATACGACAGAAAACAGCAATTCGAAAGATACTTAGACAGAGTGAAAAAGTATAATAATAAAGTTCATAAATTAGATTATATACAAAAGCCAAGTTTTCACCTATATAATTAAAAGACATTTTAAAGCTATAATATATATGTAAATCCTATTCAAGACGGATTCCCTCAAGACACACACGGGGAATCCGCTTTTTTTTTTGTAACTAATCTAAGCGTTTATGCGTTTTAGTATTCAGATAGTCGCTTATCATCTAATTAACTAACGACGACTATATTTCAAAATTTACATAAACACATATAT
>JBHADY010000092.1:0-3932 GCA_041855325.1 Ignavibacteriota bacterium | reverse complement strand
TATGATAATCGATTATAAAGACTATTTTGTTTTTACTACTAATAGACTTGGTGCTGATTCTGATATATTTAGCAATAATTTATTTTTTATCGATAAAAAAACAGGTAAAGTTGTTAAAAATTCTAAATTTGGTCTAAAGAAAAACTTATATGCTTTCAGTTTAAAATTGGTCAATGATCATCTCTGGATAATAGGTCATCACGATTTAAATGAAAAGTATTCTGCTGGATTGTATGTTTATGATATAAAGCATAATGTCTTCAGGTTATCATCGCATTTAGGTGTACATTATGATAAAGTAACTAGTATTTTCAATGGAATTCAACTAAACGACAATACGGTTTATCTATATGGAACTATGGAGACTAATAACTTTTTCGGTGTAAAGTATAAATTTGGCGAGTCTGGAGTGGATATTGAAGCTTCTGATAATACTAGCTTGAAGATGCACGGCGAGCTTAATCGTATTAATCTGATGGTAAACAGTGAGGAGACTGCTCTTGGCGAAACCACTGTAGAAGTATATGATATTACCGGCAGGCTCCTCTACAGCGGAAAGCACGAACTTAGCAATGGCACTCCGCTTGAAATACACAACCCTGCATTCGTAAATGGAGTGTATTTCGTGCGAGTGCGAAATAATGCGATAGACCTCTCGGGGAAGATTAATCTTTAAGTGATTGGCTTTGCCAAGCACTTAAAAGGTAAAAGGTAACGATGAAAATCGCCTTCGGGCGATTTTTTTTTATTTATCATATTGCCTGAACGAAGATTAAATGATTATCTGGGTTATCCGTCTACGGCTTTTGAATTAAAAATTATTAGTTAAGAGTTTCGTGGAAAATACAGATAAACTAAGCGATTTTATGGACTTGTTCTCGGTGGATAATAGCACCAAAAGGGCTATTCCGCTGATTACATTCGGGCTGAGCTGTGGCTTTCCGTCGCCATCGCTTGACCATATAGATAAGAAAATTGACCTGAACGAAGTGCTTATCCCCCACCCGAACTCCACTTATTTCGGGCGAGCTAAAGGCAAATCGATGATTAATGCCGGAATCGAAGATGGCGACCTCCTCGTTATCGATAGAGGGCTCGAACCCGTAAATGGAAAGATTATCCTCTGCTTCATAAACGGTGAGTTCTCCGTGAAGCAACTTTCCATCACCCCGGAAGGTGTCGAGCTGATTTCATTCAACCCAAACTACCCACCGATTAAAATCAAAAACTTCGATGAGTTCCAAGTGTGGGGAGTGGTTACGCATATAATTAAAAGTGTGTAAGTAATTGATATATAACAAGTAAAGATGATAGGGCTAATTGACTGCAATAACTTTTATGCTTCGTGCGAGCGCATATTTCGTCCCGATTTGGAGGGACGCCCTAT
Source organism: Ignavibacteriota bacterium (assembly GCA_041855325.1). Classification (GTDB taxonomy): domain Bacteria; phylum Bacteroidota; class Ignavibacteria; order Kapaibacteriales; family UBA2268; genus CALLXS01. Next base: position 2,545 of record JBHADY010000092.1, on the reverse strand, counting down.
TGTTGTGCTTTCGAATAACGATGGCTGTGTTATTGCGCGTAGCCTGGAGGCAAAGGCTCTGGGCATACCTATGGGATCGCCACTTTTCAAGTGTCGCGAGATAATCGAAAAACACAATGTGAAAGTCTTTTCGGCGAACTTCGCGCTTTATGGCGATATCAGCAATAGAATAATGAATATCACCAACGAAATGGTGCAGAAATTAGAGATTTACTCCATAGACGAGGCGTTTATCGAAGTGCCACTTAAGGACGAAACAGAGCTTGTGGAGTTCGGCGCAAAGCTAATAAAACGAATAAAGCAATGCACTGGCGTAACCGTTAGTATAGGCTTTGCTCCGAGTAAGTCGCTGGCGAAAATGGGCAATAAAATCGCGAAAAAGACTATGAAATTCCCGCAAGTATGCGTGCTCTCAGATGAGGACAATCGCGACCAAGCCCTGAAGAACACGGCTATAGAGGACGTGTGGGGTATAGGCAGACAGTACTCCAAAAAGCTACGCGGGCTGGGAGTGGATAATGCTTTCGACTTCACGCGTTTGGGCGATTCCTTCGTTACCAAGCACCTGAGTGTAGTCGGCTTGCGTCTGAAACGCGACCTCTTAGGCGAGGACATCATCATCACGGCTGACCTGCCGAAACGAAAGAATATTTCGGATACTCGTACCTTCGACTACGATTATTCCAGCTACGACGAGGTGCGCGAGCGTGTTGTGAGCTTTGCTGCACAAATCGGTCGCAAGTTACGTCAGCAGAGTTCGAATTGCTCTTCGCTTATCGTTTTTGTTATGAGTAATCGCTTCAAGAGCAACCGCTATTTCAATAGTTCGTGCATACAGCTTGCAGAGCCGACCAACTCCAATATTGCTCTGGCAGAGGCTGCGGAGAAAGCCCTAAAGACAATATTTCGCGAAGGTTTTACCTATAAGAAAGCGGGAGTATTGGCTTGCGACATCTCTGATGCGAACGCCCTTCAGACCTCTCTTTTCAGCGACAACACCGCCGAACGCGACGCCAATTTAATGCAGGCGATTGATATAATCAACAGCAAGTATGGTCGCCATTCGATAGTTCTTGCATCTCAGGACAAGCAGAGTGAATGGAAGATGAACCAGAACTATCTTTCTCCCCGCTACACCACTGTAATTGATGATATTATTACAGCAAAGCTCTAATAGAGATAGCTTTCAGCTTTCACGCAAAAAGCTAAAAGCTAAATTTGTGGTTAAAAATTGACGTAGTAAATTTTTTTAATAGATTATAAGAAAATCGTATTTGGCGATTTTCCAGCAAAACTTTTCATTTATCACTTTTTATTTTAAACGTGATGTGCATAGCAAATCACTCGCTATTAATGAAAAAAAAGCCACTCAATTGAGTGGCTTTTGATTATCTCATTAATTGCATGAACGCGTTCGGATTTTGGTTCGCCTGCGCAAGCGACGTTAAGGATGTCGATTGCAAGAATTGAGCTTTAACTAATCCGAGTTGTTGCTCTGCCATGTCTGCATCTTCAATACGAGAAATAGCAGCATTATAGTTTGTAATTTGTGATTTTAAAAGTTCCTCTTGGGAGTTAAGTCTGTTTTCTACACCACCTACATAGGAAGCTACTTTACTTACGTGATTAATTGCCATTGATAAACTTGCTAAAGTATTATTAACCTTATCTGCTGCAAAAATACCTAAAGCTGCTCCTGTAACTGTAGCAAAGTTTCCTAAATTTAAGCCACCAACACCAGCAAAGTGTGATTTTGTAACATCTGTTACAAATTCTTTAACAGAACCATTATCTGGATTAGTATCTTGATCGGCATCATCAGTCTTAGGGAAATTAAAATCTGTATTGCCTTTTAGTAAGTTAATACCGATTGAAAGCGCCGCATTATCTTTACCAAAACCTACTGTGAAAGAACCGTTGTATTCGCCACCAAGTAATTTATGACCACCAAAAACAGTGGATTCTACTACTGTATTAATCTGCTCAACAAGTCGAGCAGATGCTTTCGCTAAAGCCACTTTCTCATCATTACCGAGTGCAGCAGAAGCAGCTGTGGAAGTATTGTTCTTAATTTCTGTTAATAGGTTACCTATATTTTCTAAGGCATCCTGAGTAATTGATGTAACGTTTTTCGCGTCGCCTACTGATTTAAGAGCTGACTTCAAAGATCCATTTCTTGAGTGCAAGGATTTTGATGTAATATAACCAGCTACGTCGTCTGAAGCTGCGTTAATTCTTTTACCTGTAGAGATTGCAAGTTGGTGCTTTGCAATTGCATTGCTACTTGTCATTAATGAGTTGTATGCGTTTTCTGCAGGTGTATTTGTTCTGATGCGGGCGCCGCCCGATATTGCTACTGGCATTTAAACCTCCGTGTAATTAAAATTACTATTATGTTTTATAAAATTGTTACTAATTGTGGCATCCTGCCAATTTGTATCCTTACGGTCATATTTTTCGGCAATATTTTTCTGAATTATATGTTTATTTGATATTTTTTATTAATTGCTTTGAAAAGAAGAATTAAGTGATAGCTGAAAGCTAT
>JBHADY010000091.1:0-3305 GCA_041855325.1 Ignavibacteriota bacterium | reverse complement strand
GCAGCACAGGTGGTAATGCCATTAACTATGCTCTTAATTATCCCAATCATGATGATTTCTGCGATTATCACAGACCCGAACAGCACGACTTCTGTTGTATTATCGCTTATTCCATTCTTCTCGCCAATTCTAATGCTTGCAAGAATAGTAATAACTAATGGTGCTTTGCCTATGTGGCAAGTATTGCTCTCAGTTGCTCTTTGTTTACTCACTTTTGTTGCGAGTGTCTGGGTAGCAGCAAAGATTTACAGAATAGGTATCTTGATTTACGGGAAGAAGCCAACTTTATCTGAAATATTTAAATGGATTGTTAGATCATAATTAATCTCTAACACATAATTGATCATTAACACATAATTAGTGTATAACATAATTACTCTCTAAATAGGAAATTGAAAAGTGTATTTGTAGTCATATTGCTCATTATTATAGCTTTTTCTTCGGTTGCTTATGTATTTCTGATTAAGATTAACCTATTTCTTATACGTAAGGAAGTGAAGAGGGCTTTAATTATGGACTTGCCCGACTCTGCATACACTATATTGACTATTGAAAAGAAGAAACAGAACTTGCAGAATGGATTCGTTGCTATCCATTCTCGCGAGTTCCGTTATAATGGTATGATGTTCGACGTAGTGAGTAGTTGCGACTCCGCCGATTGCACCATATTTAAATGCATAAGAGATGAAGATGAGGAAGACGTGTTCCGCGTGCTTTCTGATATCATCACGATGAATCACTCCGGAGAGAAAAGCGACAGAATGAGCCACATGCCACTTTTCTTTAACTTCCTATTTTTCGAGAATTTAAGTATTATATTGCCAATAAATACTTACTCTATGAATGAAGTAAGTAATATTTACACCTTTAAACTCATATCTAACGCAATACCACCACACACGCCGCCTCCGATTGCATTCATTGCTTAATTGAAAAATATGTAGAACTAAACGGGCTATGCTTTAGCTCGGATTTTATCATTTTACTTAAATTAAACAATGAAACAAATATTTACTATATTAATGGTTTGCCTTCTCTTGCCGATTGCGGCAATGGCGAAGGAAAACAAAGCCGATACTACATACTTCCCGCCGATTATTATATCAGCGAATAAGTATGCAAAGAATTACTATGAAATTCCACTCTCAATTACTGCGATTAAGGCGCATCAAATTCAGAATAATATAGGCAATGGCTTCGATGATGCGCTGAATAGCGTGCCGGGGCTTATGTCATTCACTCGTAGCGGTACTCCGGATATTAAAATAATCATTCGTGGATTCGGTGCGAGGGGTGCTGGGGATAGATCCAATAGCGGTACTTCTCGTGGTATTAAATTCCTACTTGATGGCATTCCTGAGTCAGAACCAGATGGAAGAACCTCGTTCGATCACTTTGATATGGCATTCGTACAGGATGTAGAAGTGATTCGCTCAAACACAAGCTCTCTCTACGGTAATGCAGCAGCTGGTATTGTATCGATTAATACCTTCCCAACTCTATCTAATGACTTCCTTAAGTTTGACGTGCTAAGTGGCTCTTACGGCTTGCAGAAGTATGCTCTTTCTGCCTTCAAACGCACTGATAATGGTGGTTTGCTGGGGAATGCATCTTACTCTAAATATGATGGATTTAGAGAAAACTCAAATTCAGAGAGATTCTACTCTAACTTCGTATTTAAAGGTAAATTAAGCGATAGAACTAGATTCTTCACTCTGCTAACTGGTGGATATAACCAATTCGGTATTCCAGGACCTCTCACTCTGGAAGACTATGAAAACTCCCCAGAAAAAGCTAATAAGGCTTATCTGAAGCAGAAAGAGGGAAGACGCAACTATACTATTCGTCTCGGCGGTATCATCGACCACGACTTCTCTGCAAACTCCTCGCTTTCAGCTACTTTCTATGCTAATCCTAAGTATTTGGAACGTTCTGAACGCAAGACTGCTCGCCAATTCACAAGATATAAAGTAGGTGGTAGCTTGCATTATAAGCATCAATATAATATCACTGATGCTATTCAGAATGCATTCATCGCAGGTATGGACGAGCAATATCAAGATGGGGCTATCCTTTTCTATAAACTTACTGAAGATGCAGGTCGCGGCGCACTTAAGACAAACAAAAGAGAAGGCGCAAACACTATGGGATTCTTCCTGCAGGACGAATTAACCTTCAGTAAGCAATTCTCCTTGCTCTTTGGCGGACGCTACGACGTGGTTAGCTATTTCAGTGATTCATACTACGAAGCTGGCGTGGATACACTCCCACCATACGAAGCGAAGCACTTTACTCACTTCTCTCCGAAAGTGGCAGCTATGTATAATTTCAGTGATTACCACTCAGTTTATGCAAGCTATGGCGCTGGTATTGAAGTCCCTGCCGGAAACGAAACTTCACCTTCCGATGAATACCCTAATCTGCAGGTTAATCCATTATTAGAGCCTATCATCTCTAACACAATAGAGCTTGGTACTAAGCAGCATTTAATGCTTTCACGCGAATCTAACTTCAATTTAGATTACGATGTGGCTATGTTCTACATTAATGTAGAGAATGAATTAGTGCCATATTCAAATGGTAAGTTCTATATGTCTGCTGGAAAGACTAACCGCCTCGGTGGCGAAGCAGCAGTAGGCTTAAGTGTGTTCGATGCTCTCTTCTTTAACTCATCTTTCACATATATGAATAGCGTATATTCCGACTATGTGGTTGATTTGGGCTTAATAGATAGCAAAGACCAAGGTAAATTCGCTAATTATAAGGATAATAAAGTGGCTGGCGTTCCAGAGTATTTCTATAATATCTCGCTAAAGGGACGTTTGGAGTCACTCGCTTATCTATTTGCAGAGATTACTCTTCGCGGAGTAAGCTCATATATATCTGATGATGCTAACCGCTTCGAGGTGCCATCATATAATTTACTTAATCTAACAGTTGGTTTAGATGAATATCTGAAACTGATTGACGAGGTGCAAGTGCGCGCTTATGCGAGTATCAATAACTTGCTCGACGTGAAGTATGCTTCTTCCAGCTTTATCAATCCGAGAGTTGATAAGAAGACTGGTGCTGCTTTCTTCCTTGAACCAGGAATGCCGAGAAACTTTGTTTTCGGTCTTAGTTTTAAGCTTGATTAAGTTGAGAGTGTATATATAAAAAACGAAAGGGTGACTAATTTAGTCGCCCTTAGTTTTTATATTACCGATTATTTATTATGCTTATTTAGAACCTTCTTCTTTAATTTTGTTAAGCATATTAACTGTATCTTTATTCAGCACATCGAAGAGAGAGATAGTAGGAGCTGG
>JBHADY010000090.1:0-10967 GCA_041855325.1 Ignavibacteriota bacterium | reverse complement strand
TAAAGCTGGAGCTTTCCATTATTGAGGGACAAAAGACGGGTTATTTCTTAGATCAAAAATTTAATAGGCAATTCGTTCGCAATATTTCCAAGGGCTTACGCGTCCTTGATTGCTATACAAATCAGGGTGGTTTTGCTCTTAATGCAGGGCTCGGCGGTGCGAGCAAAATCGCAGCGATTGACTGCTCCGAAATTGCACTTGATTGCGTGCGAAAGAATGCCGAACTCAATGGCTTAAACATTGAAACTATTAAGGCAGACGTAGCCGATTACCTTACTCAAGCAGTGAGCCGTGGCGAGCAGTGGGATTTGATTATCCTCGATCCGCCGGCATTCGCAAAGAATAGAAAATCCGTACCGAAGGCGCGTGCCGCTTATGCAAAGATTAACCGCTTGGCGATGAAGATGCTCTCTCCGGGTGGGTATTTAGTTGCTTCCAGTTGTTCGCATCATATATTTGAAGATGTGTTCGAGGAGTTGATTTACCGCGAATCCTGCAAATTGGGAAAACAGCTTAAGCTGATATTCCGCGGTGGGCAGTCGCCGGATCATCCAATTTTAATGAGCTTGCCTGAAACAAAGTACCTTAAGTTCTTTGTGTTTCAGGTAGTTTAGTTTTATATTTTGGGGATTTTCCCCTTATTATTTATTACAATTCAGATTTGAAACTATGAGATTACATAGACATTTTGTTCCGACACTTAGAGAAGTTGGCGCAGATGCGCAAATTCCTTCACACATTTTGATGCTAAAAGCTGGCTTAGTGCGCCAATTGGCTGCCGGAGTTTTCTCTTTCCTTCCTCTTGGAAATAAAGTACTTAAGAATATCCAAAAAGTTATCCGCGAGGAAATGGATGCCATCGGCGGACAGGAGTTCCTGCTTCCAGCGCTTAACCCTATTGAAATATGGGAAAAAACTGATAGAGTAGAAGCGATGGGCGATGTTATGTTCCACATCAAGAACCGCGACGGCTTAGTGCTTGCTCCTACTCACGAAGAAATCATCACTTTCCACGCTTCTCAGCACGTGAAGTCTTACAAAGATATGCCACAAATCTGGTATCAGATTCAAACAAAATTCAGAAACGAAGCAAGACCTAAATCTGGTGTTCTTCGTGGCAGACAATTCATTATGAAAGATGCTTACTCGCTTGATTCCACTCAAGAAGGTTTAGATGAAAGCTATGACAAGCACTATAAGGCTTATCGCAATATCTTCGATAGATGCGGTATTAAGTTCTTCGTAGTTGGTGCGTCCAGCGGCGCGATGGGCGGAAGACAATCCCAAGAATTTATGGTGGAAAGCAACTCTGGTGAGGACGTATGCGCTGTGTGCGACACTTGCGGATACGCTGCGAACATAGAAGTGGCTCATTCAAACATACCTGTGGTTTCTCGCTTAGATGAAAATCCAGCTATCGAAGAATTTGCAACTCCAAACTCTAAGACTATAGATGATCTCATTGAGCATTTCAGTTTCCCTGAAGAAAGATTAGCTAAGTCTGTTGTTTATATAGCAGATGATAAGCCTGTTATCATCTTTATGCGTGGCAACGACGAGCTGAACGAAGAAAAACTCGCTGCTGTGCTAAAGACAACTAATTTCCGTCCTGCTCTGCCAGAAGAATTAGAAGCTATTACAGGAGCTTCCCACGGCTCTATAGGTCCGGTAAATCTGAAGACTGATATTAGAATGATTGCCGATAATCTGCTCCAGCACGCAAACGGAATGATTTCCGGTGCGAATAAAGATGGCTATCATATTAAGAATATTGACTTCGACCGCGATACTAAGATTACTGAATTCTATGATTTACGCACAGTGCAAGAAGGCGAACCTTGCCCAGTTTGTAACAAGCCAATGCGCGTTGTGAAGGCTATCGAGCTTGGACATATCTTTAAGCTAGGTACTCGTTACTCATCTGCTTTGGGTGCTGAGTTCCTCGATGCAAATGGTAAGAAAGCTCCTATTATTATGGGTTCTTATGGTATCGGCGTGGAACGCGTTATGGCTTGTTTCATCGAACAGCACTTTGATGATTCCGGTATTATCTGGGAAGGTCCTTTAAGCCCATATCAATTGCATATAATCACTCTCAGCCCTAATAAGTTCGAAAACGTGAAGGCATTCGCTGAAGAGATTTATAGCAAGTATGAAGATATCACTCTCTATGATGATAGAGATGAATCTGCCGGCATTAAGTTCAACGATGCTGACTTAATCGGTATTCCAATGCAAATTATCATAGGTAATAAGAACTTGCAAAACGGTGAAGTGGAAGTTAAATACCGCAAAACTGGCGAGAGATTTACCGTGAAAGTTGAAGAATTAGAAAGTAAAATTCAAGAACTTATAAGTGGAAAATAATACGCAATACAGCGACCTACATATACATACAGTATTTTCCGACGGAAGAAAAACGCCTGAAGAAATTTTCAATAAGTGCATTGAAAACTCCTTCAAGGCGTTTTCTATTACGGATCACGATACCCTGTGCGGTGTGTATAAGGCATTGGAAATAAAGGATAAGTACGATATTGAGTTTATTCCCGGCATAGAGATTAGCTGCCACGAAGGCAAGCGGGAGTTTCACCTTTTGGCTTATGATTTTGATCCCTATCACGATAGATTGCTTAATCATATAGAGATTCTGAAGGGGAACAGACGTAAGCGTGCGGAAAAAATCATTAAGCGACTTGATAAAATCAATATCAAGATAGACTTGGATTATGTTCTTCAGCTCGCTGGCGATGCCCCCATAACACGTCCGCACATAGCTCAAGCTATGCTGGATATGGGGAAGGTTACCCTATTTAAAGAGGCTTTTATGTACTACTTGGCTAAGGGAAAACCCGGTTACGTCGATAAAACGGGCTATCCAATTAAGCTGGCTATAGAGGTGGTGCATCAGGCGGGGGGAGTTACATCTGTTGCTCATCCGGGCTATGCCCTAAATCCTGATATTATGAAGAAGTTCCAAAAGTATGGTCTAGACGGTGTGGAGGTGATACATCCATCGCATAATGAGTATATTCGCAATAAGCTTTTTGATTTAGCGACTAAGTTTAATATGCTAACCACTGGTGGCTCGGATTATCACGGCATACACGAATATGAGGAAGGTAATTTCGGCAAGTCCATAGTTCCGCATCTATGGGTGGAGAATATACATAAGCTATCTGAAGCAAAGAAAAGTGCGATGAACCTTGCAATAAATTCCATATTTGGGTGATGATATTCCTCACTTCTGCAATATTATTTCTCGATGTTGCAATATTATTCCATGCTATTGCAATATTATCAAGTATTATACGACTATAAAATTGTTTATCTAACTAATGAAAGACTAATATGAAAAGAAGTATTATACTATCTATATTAGCATTTTCTCTGCTGCTATTCTCCTGCTCAAAAGAAGAAGTAAAGCAAGCAGAAGCCAAACCAAAGACGGAATTCGAACATTTCGTGGATTCCTTTAAAGCCTTTCAAGCTGCGATAGAGCGTCAGGATATGAAAGAGATAGCCGAGTACATTCATTTCCCATTAAACGATCCATACGCTGAAGACAGCACTATTATCTATACTCAATATAATGAAGAGAATTGGAAGGTAGAGAAGACTTATCCGAACACCAAAGAGGGCTTCCTTGCAGGTGGATATGAGTTGCTTTTTGAAGCTCTTGGACGCAAAGCTCGCGGTCTTTCCACAGAGAATCACTATGATGTAATTGATTATCGTTTCCTTAATATTAAAGAGTTTGAGTTATTTAAAGAGGTAGAGCTTGAGAAGACTAAAATAGTTCAAACCTCCTATATGTTCGGCGAGGCTGAAGAAAAGCCATACGACTTCTTCCTTCAGTTTACGTTCAAGATTATTGATCCGACTAATGAGGAATATGGAATGCAGAATGGAATGTTATTCTTCTTCCAAAAAGTGGATAATAAATATAAACTCGCAGCTGTAATGCTTGGCTCATAGTCTAATTAACTACTAAACAATAATAAACAGATAATAAAGCTATGAAGATAAAAAACATAATCATTCTTACTTTGGCAGCTCTGGTGCTATTTGGATATAATGCCGAGGCGAAGAAGAAAAAGAAAGAGCTATTCACTCTGCCTGTCATTAAGACTAATGTGGAGGGATTTTCTGAGCCTTTCATAGAGATTGATCAAAAATCAATAACGGTTGATCTTAATTCTTATGAGATTACTATACATTTCAAGAAGGTGGCGGAGTTCCCGTATAACTATACTCCGCGCATAGAAGCACTGGAGATTAGTTCTGTTGGTTCTAATAATGAAGATGTTTCTGTGCAGATTTCTACTAACTTTTTCAAGCCCTCGAATGTGCTAACGAAGCTGAATGAGTTCATTAAGCAGCCCGTGGGAAGCACTATAAAACTGAAACTAAGCGCGTTTTCGTATAGCTCTGCTAAAGAGATAAAAGAAGCGAATATCCAAGGTTTAGCGATTACGAATTTAGTCGTAGTTGACCAAGAAGAGTTCGATGAGGCATTGAATTTCATTCTGCAGCTGAAGAAAGTTATTCTCTCCGGAGATCAGGTGAAACTAAGAGAATTAGTAGATTATAACTATATCTTCCCCGACGGTAGCAAATGGATGGATTATACAGGTGCAGATGTAAAGCAGCCAGAAGTCTTTCTTCCGATTGAAAAAAAAGATATTCAGAAGATTACACACGCTAACCTGAAAGATGGCTATTATACGATTTCGAAGAGCGTGAAAGACAATCACATTGCTTACTTCCGTTTCTACTTTAATGACTATTTCAAGTGCTTTTCCCTTATGTACAGCAATACATACATTAAGTATATAGATGGCGAGACAGACAGCGAAGGTTGGGGCGGTTATATTGCTATCGCGAAAGTGAATGGAAAATATAAAATTGTGCGTCTCGATGCTGCTGGATAAAAACGAATTTGTGAAATATATAATAATTTTTAAAAGGAATAACAAATATGAATATGAAACAAATAACAATCATAGTGCTAATAGCACTGATGCTCGGAGGCTACACTGCCGAAGCTAAGAAGAAACAGAAAAAGATATCTGTTCCTGTTGTAAAGATGAACGTTAAGGGCTTCGATGAGCCACTAATTGAAATCGATCAACAGACGATAGATATTGATGTAATAAATTATGTGGCAACAGTACGATTTAAGAAGGTCGCAGATTTCCCGCATAATTATGTTCCAAGGCTGGAAGAGCTGAAGATAGAATCACCCGGAGATGATGAAAATGGTATTCCTGTTCAATTATCAATTGATTTCTTTAGGCCATCTGATGTTAAAAGAAAGCTGAACGAGCTTATTAATCAGCCGGTAGGAAGTACCGTGGAAGTGAAGCTGGAAGCCTATTGCTCTGACACACCAGAAGACATAGCTCGTGCTAAAAAAGAGGGATCTGGGATCACTCTATTAACCATCATAGACCAAGCAAAGTACAATGAGGCTATTGATTTCGCTGTAAAAATTAGCAAAATTATCACTAGCAATGGTAATACTATACCATCAGATATGATCTATAAAGGGTATGTATATCCAAGTGGCGATAGTGCGTCTTTGAGATACTACGATGTTAGCGAGAATACATTTTCTCCTATAGAAGAAGAGTATATGAAGAAGGTGACTCGCGAAAAGCTTAGAAAAGGTAGTATTGTCTTTAAGCAAAGCAAGAAGGAGAATCACCTTGTTTATATGGAGCTATGTTATAATTCTTTCGTAGATGCTTTTGCTTGGAGATTTACTAATACATATCTAAAGTATGTTGAAGATGATACCTGTGGCGAAGGTTATGCTGGAATTATCTTCTTCAAAAAAATAAACGGCAAGTTTATGATCGTTGATTTAATGGCTGCTGGATAAAAAGATTATATATTAAAATGAAAAAACTTATTAATGTATTAACATTGTTTCTCATTATTGTGATGAGCGCTTGGGCGGGGCAAACTGCAAAAGTACCCGTGGTAGTAAGTAAAGCGAAGGGAAACGCCGGAGAATGCTTTAAAATAGTGGAATCTGAAGTTACTATTACAGAGAATGACTATAACCCGCAAGCCACGATAACAGTTGAAATAGTGAAGCCGCTAACAAATATTAAGAACCCAGAACTGCGAGGGATTGATGTTTCTGTGCTGTGGAAGAACGAAGCAAATCAAAATGTGCTGGCTATAATGACTTACTTCGGTAACGATGCTGAGTATGAGAAAATCAATCAAGCACTGAAAGAAGGAGCTACAAATCAGAAGTTTAAGCTAAACTTTGCGGTTGCAATAGGAGAGTGGTATGGAATTGACAACTTTAAGTCTATACAGAAAGTCTTCTTATCGCGAGCTGATGTGGTAGAAGCAACTGATTTGAGCGAGTTCTCTGCATTCTTTAGGGACTTCCAAAAAGTATCTAAATCCGGTGATATTAATGCATACGCAGATATGATGGAATTTCCATTCGGCTTAGCGAATAATAAAGCGAAAGAGTTATTCGGAGAAACAGCTGTTTATCCTAATACTAAGCAAGGCTTCTTTGATGGTGGGTATGATATGATACTACCGTTTAATCCAAAGACTAAGAAAATTAGATATGAAGAGCCAGCAAAGGCTTTCGATAATATTAATCCAGATATACTTGATAGCGAGCAAAAGCTGCTTACAGATAAAAGAGGTAGCTATGTAGGCAAAGTAGAACGCTATAAGGTAGGCACAGAAGCTGATTACGTGATAACAGTTACTAATCACATAAAAGGAAGAAAGAAAGAGTATGGCTCTCCGTACGAAAGATTCTACTTCAAGAAGATTGGCGATAAGTATAAGTTTATACATACCTATTCCACTGAATAGTGCTTACTTCAAGCAGTAGCTTAGAATTAAGTGATTACAAAAAGAGCAACTCATTTAGATGAGTTGCTCTTTTTTATATCTTGATTATGATTAATTACACGTTTCTGTATTCTACTAAGAAGTGTAATTTTGGTGCTAATTCCGCTTCAGGAGTGAGCAATTGCTCTCTGTCGAGTACAGCAGCTTCCTTAGATGGGAAAGTCCATTCATACTGCTGAGAGAGAACGATAGCCTCTTCTGGGCATACTTCCTCGCAATAGCCGCAGTAAATGCAGCGAAGGAGGTTAATCTCGAACTTAGCTGGTGTTCTTTCTTTTAGATCTGTAGTTTCCTCTGCTTGCACTTCAATAGCCAAAGCAGGGCAAACACGAGCGCAAAGACCGCACGCTACGCAGCGAGCTTTTCCGTCGCTTGCATCACGAACTAACACAGGGCTTCCTCTGAAGGAGCCTCTAAGTTCTTTTCTTACTTCAGGGTATTGCTGAGTGTACTTCTTTTGGAACATATGCTTAAATGTAAGCACCATTCCCTTCGCCATTTCTGGGATGAAGATTCTTTCTAAGAAGTTCAGTTTTGCGCGTTTATCTATTGGTTTAATATTCATATTTCTATTCCTTATTTAAATATATACACGCCTATAGCAGTTAAAACAATATTGAGTAAGCCGAGTGGCAAGAATACCTTCCAGCCTAAGTTCATAAGCATATTGTATTTCATTCTTGGTAAGCTCCAGCGAGCCCAAATGAAGAAGAAGCATACTAATGATGTTTTAATAAGCACTACCACTACTTGAAGAGCTGCTAATAGGAAAGAGCCTGGTTCCAAGCCCAATACTTCTGGCATAAATGGCAGATGCCAACCGCCGAGGTAAATAAGTGAAATTAGCACGGAAGCAGTGAACATATTAGCATATTCTGCTAAGAAGAACATACCGAATTTCATACCTGAATACTCTGTGTTGTATCCGGAAACAAGCTCTGGTTCAGCTTCTGGTAAGTCGAAAGGTGCTCTGTTTGTTTCTGCGAATGCGGATGTAATAAATATTATGAATCCCAGTGGGTTAAGCAGGATATTCCACTTCCAGCCAGCCTGCATATTCACAATGTCGGATAGACCGAAAGAGCCGGACATTAGGAATATAGCTACTAAAGCCATACCCATAGAAAGCTCGTAAGAAATGAGCTGTGCAGAGGAGCGGATACCGCCCATCAGGGAGTATTTGTTATTGGAAGACCAACCCGCAAGCACCAAGCCATACACACTGATACCAGTCATCGCGAGGATGAATAGGATACCGATGTTAATGTTCGGAGCAGTGGCGATTCCCATATAGATTTTCTCTCCGTTCAGGTAGAAGAAATCGCTAAAAGGAATAACAGCATATACAATGAAAGTAACCGCCAAAGTAAGGATAGGCGCGAGTCTGTGGATGGGCTTGTTCGCAGCCTTAGGAGTAATATCTTCCTTCATTAATAACTTAAGCACGTCAGCGAATGGCTGAAGCAATCCGAATGGTCCCACTCTGTTAGGTCCAATTCTAAGCTGAATAAACGCAACTACTTTTCTCTCTACATACACGCCGAGAGCAGCAGCCGTGAACACTATGCCGAGTATAACGGCAATCTTAATTACAAATTGAATTAAAATATTTACTATAGGATCCATAATTAACAGTTAGTACATTTCATTAAATTAGTTTTATAAGGTTTGTATTCGTCAGCGATTATATTGCTATCAGTTTCGCCGATTTTAATACCATTGTATTTGTCGAGTTTGTCGTAAGTCATATTTTTGAAATTAGGGTTGATGTGCGTAATTTCATTAAATACGTCTTCGGCATTTGTGTAGCTCCAAGTAGCGCTTAGCTTGTTGGAGATAGCTTGGATAATACGCCAATCTGAACGCAGGTCGCGTTTTTCATGTTGGTTCCATCTATCGTTGTCAGCGCCGAACTTATCTAAGCGACTCATCTTCAAGCCCATATAGCGCATATTTTCGCCTATGATGAGGGCAGGGGTAAAGTGCTGAACGATTTGCTGGAAGTTAGTCATTGTGCCTTCAGTTTCTGCGTATGAAGCAGAAGCGAGAGCCACGTTTGCTCTATTGCTAATAATAGTATTATTAGTGCAGTGAGCGATAATATCTATTTTTCTTTCTAATACGCTTTCGATTCCTTGCACATTGTGCAGATTAGTATCGAAGATATAGAGAAGTTTAATATTCTTCTTAGATATGTAGTCATTTAGTGATTCTACAGTGAAGATATTGTCCTTATCAAAGAGGCGAGTGATGCCCGTTTGGTTAGGAGATTTCTCAGCTACTCGCAATTTATTATCTGCATCTTCTGGTCTTTGGTATTCAAAGTGACCATAGTGAGAGCCCTTCATAACTTCTTTAATTAGCTTATTCGATAGGAATATAGCTTCGTTAGTTTGGAAAGGAGAGAGTATGAATAGCACGTCGCTTGCTTTGTGCTCTTTGAGTAAGTTCGCAACTGCTTCGTAAGCATTGTCCCAAGAAGTAGCTTGCTTAGCCACAGTCGGGGCGATTAATCTATTTTCATTAATAGCTTCGTAGTTTAATCTTCCTCTGTCGCACATCCAATGTCTATTAACTTTATTATTTTGTCTTGGTTCTATTCTTAGAACTTTATTGTTTCTTACTCCAAGTTTAATGTTGCAGCTTCTTGCGCAAGAGTTACAAATGGAGTCGTTAAAGCTCATATCCCACACGCGAGACTTAAAGCGGAAGTCTTTGCTTGTTAGCGCTCCCACTGGGCAAATATCCACGACGTTCATTGAGTATGGATTATCAAATTCTTTGCCTTCTTCGAGGTGGATAGTTACTCTATCGCCACGGTTAGTGAATGACAGCACTGGTTGGTCTGCGAATTCCTTAGAGAAGCGGATACAGCGAGAGCAAGAGATACATCTTTCGCCATCGTATAGTACGTTCGGACCCCAGGAAACTCTCTTAGCTTTGTGGTTCTTCTCTTCGATGAATCTGCTGATACCATTACCTTTAGTGAATGAGTATTCCTGCAGGCGGCATTGTCCGGCTTCGTCGCATATAGGGCAATCAAGTGGGTGGTTTATCAAGATGAACTCCATCACAGCTTCTTGCGCATCGATTACTTTCTGAGAGTTTACGCGAATGCGCATACCTTCGCTTACCTTTGTGCCACAGGCAATTGATAGCTTAGGCATATAGACTACTTTTGGTTCGCCATTTTCGTCGAAAGCGAAAGAGCCGTCGGGATTTTTTGCGTGCATACCAGTTTCCACCAAGCACATACGGCAGTTTCCGGAAACGGATAGCTCTGGGTGCCAGCAGAAGTGTGGAACGTCAATTCCTACAGATTGAGCTGCTTGAATAATGTTCAGCCCCTCTTGTACCGAGTATTTTATATCGTCAATATATATGTTTACCATTTCAAAATTCCTCAATTAAGACTAATCTTGTATTTCCCCGTATTTTTCAGGATATGGTGGCATAGGCAAAGAATCTGGTATACCTTGCAACGGAAAATCTTTTCTTAGTGGGTGGAGAGCTTCGCCAGTGATAGGATCTTTGAAATCCTCAGTCATATAGAAACGTCTAAGAGCTGGGTGGTTATCGAATATAATGCCGTACATATCGTATGTTTCGCGTTCGTACCAATCAGCAGATTCATATACAGAGTATGCACTTTCTATGTGGAGATCTTTTTCTTCCACAGGTGTTTTAATGCGAATATACTCTTTGTTTTGATTTGAGTAAAGAATGTACACCACTTCGAAACGCTTCTCTGCACGTAGCCAATCAATTGCGGTTACGTCAAGGAGCATATCGCAAGCAGTATATGAGTTACTCTTTAGTAGCTTAAGAACGTCGATAACTTTTTCTTTAGACACAGTGATAGATAGTTGGTCTCTATGAATAACAGAAAAAGCCTCGCTATCAAGTTCTTGAACGAGTTCCAAAATCCTCTTCGGGTCAACCTTCATATCAATATATATGTATATGTTAATTATTATGAAATCAAAATTAAGAAAACTTTATTAATTTAACAATTAATTTTGAGTAATTTGTTAGTTTACTTCGATTAAATCAGTAAATTAAGTCGAATT
>JBHADY010000089.1:0-22390 GCA_041855325.1 Ignavibacteriota bacterium | reverse complement strand
TGGAATACTTGTCAGAGAATCATATTACAGAGTCAGAGGCAGTCCTTCAGTCTTCTGCTGACCAAATTAACCTGCTGACCGTCCATGCATCAAAGGGAACGGAATATAAGTATTTAGTGTATATTTCCGGTAATCATCAAGCTAACACCAGAAATACAGATGGAATACTAATAGATGACTATTTCGGTATTACTTTTAAGTATAGAATGTATGCGGACTCTGAGCTCAGCGAGGATGAAAAACAAATAAATATAGGCACCGCCACCTTTAAAATTGATTTTACAAACAGCGAAATAGAGTATCCCGAAGAAGAGGAATATCATAAGTGTTCATTTCATAAGCTTTCAGAATTAAAAAATAAGAATAAAATTTTGGAAGAGGAAAAGCGCATCTATTATGTTGGTATGACTCGCGCCAAGAAAGGACTAATTATTTTCTCTAAATTGGACGATACTAGCAATAATGATAAGCAAACCAAAGATGAATATCCGCGAGTAATTAAGGCTAAGGCTAACACTCTATTTACCTATATTTGCAATGCTATTAATATTAAAGAAGATGATGATTCTAAAGGCTTGTATTGGTATCTTTGCAAGTGTTTAAATGCTAGACTTTTTGGTGCTGATAATACAGTAGAACCAATAATAGAGAATTACGAAATACGAGAAATTGTCAATGAACAGGGCAAAGTTATCTCTGCAGACGAGAAGAGGCGGCTGCTTCTCATCGCCGGCAGTAAGCATATAAACTGCACATTGAATTATCATACTCCTCAAATTAGAATAGGTTTGTATGTTACTGGTGTTGATAAGTCTCCGCGTGAACTTAAGCAAGTAGATACTGGCGCAGCAAGCCAAGGCGCAAAGCAAGAGGAAATGACTGATATCCTGACCTCTAACATAAGCGGGAAGTATATCTCAGCCACTGAAATGAAGCTGTACGCCAATGATAAGGATAAGTATCAGGTTAAGTACTTGCTGGGGCTGCATTCTGACGATAAGAAGAATCGCTTTACTAAGCCGGGTGAGCAGGACGAAGAAATTGAGGCTTTCACGGCTATGGATTTCGGCACGGCTACGCATAGGGTGTTTGAGTATATAAAGAAGTGGTATAAGTCTGGACAAATCAATGATTTAGCCCTGGATGAAACCATTAATATGGTAATGTCCACATACTTCCTTCTTAAAGATGATGAACTCGTAGAGAAGAGAGCAGAGATTAAGTCTCTCGTGCGCGATGTCGTAGCCACAGGCTATCTCGCTAACTATGAGGCTTTTATAGAGGATAGCGCTGCTGAGTTTACCATTCTTCACTCGCTTGCGGATAATGTTCTGCAGGGGCAATTGGATATGCTCATAAAGAATAATAAGGGCGAGTATGAGGTCTGGGATTGGAAGACAGATAAGCTGAATGGGCGTATTGATCAGCTTTCGGAGAATTATGCCGCTCAGATGAAGCAATATGCTTTCCTATTGTCTCAGCTTTACCCCGGTCAGAGCGAGTATAACGCAAGATTGTTGTTTGTTCGCGGTGCAAAGAATGCGAAATCGGATGCCGATTGGGTGCGCACGCATACCATCAGGCAGGAAGATTTAGCCGCTTACGAACAGGAAACGATAGAAAATATAAATGGAATTAATAATCACCCATTTTTTAATAATGCTAATGGATAAGAAAGGCGATGGATAAGAAAGATATTTTGGTGCTTTTTGATATAGATGGGACTATTCTAAAGATGAAGCAGTACCACTCTAAGTCTATATTTAATAAGTGCTTCCGCGATTTATTTAACATAGATGTCCCAGAGGACAAAATGCCGAACTTCTCCGGAATGACCGACCTGAGCATATTGGAGGAAATCGCCCTTGCTGGTGGTATTTCTATCGATGCTGTGCTTAGCAGAACCGAGGAAATTTGGGATTATCTCATCGCGGAATTTAAAGAAGAAAGTGTCTTAAGTAACCTTGTCTTACTGCCTGAAATTAAAGAACTTATAGATACTCTAAATCGCGATGATAGAGTATCTTTGGGACTCCTCACGGGGAACTTCAAAGCGAATGCATATCTGAAGCTTTCTCGTTTTGAGCTGGATTCATATTTTCCAATCGGTGCTTTTGGTTGCGACGAAGCCGATAGAAACCTGTTATTTCCTTTGGCAATTAAACGCGCTAAGTCCCATTGGAATAAGCTGTTTACAGCTGGCAGGACTATTATAATAGGTGATTCTCCACGCGACATAGAATGCGCCAAAGAGAACGCAGCGATTTCAGTAGCCGTCTGCACTGGTTTTCACACTAAAAACCAGCTCCAGCCGTCTAACCCAGATTATATCTTCTCTGATTTTGAGCAACACGAAGGCAAAATTTCGGAAATTTTAGACAATATTAATTAATAATTATGAAAAAAATAATCATAGCAATAGATGGTCCCGCCGCTTCTGGGAAGTCCAGTTCGGCTAAGATGATCGCTGAAACTTTGGGCTATACTTACATAGACACAGGGGCGATGTATCGCGCTGTAACTCTCGCATTTCTAAAGACTAAGCGAGAGTATGTTGAGAAAGAAGTTATAGAGCTTTGCGATAAAATTAAGATTGAACTTTTCCCTTCCGATAAGGGACAACGCACCTTCCTCGACGGCGAAGATGTTAGCGATGCCATCAGAACTCCAGAGGTTACGAAGTGGGTTTCTCCGGTTAGTGCCATCGCCGAAGTGCGTCAAAAACTCGTTGACATGCAAAGAAAAATGGGCAAAAAGGGCGGCATAGTGATGGACGGCAGGGACATCGGAACTGTGGTTTTTCCAAATGCCGAGCTGAAAATTTTCCTGATCGCGAGCGTCGCAACCCGCGCTATGAGGCGTTTTAAGGAGCACCAAGCGAATGGCGAGAACCTATCGATTGAGGAAATCGAAAAGGATATTATCCGCCGCGATGAGTACGATTCTACCCGCGAAACCAGCCCACTCACTAAGGCTGCCGATGCGATAGAAATCGATACATCCGACATGACTTTAGATGAGCAATCTCAGTATATTGTAAATTTAGCGAGAAAAGTAATCAATGCATAAGTTGAAGTTTTTTTTAATATTTTTAAGTGCCTTATTTATCATAGTGTTAGGCGCGTGTAATTCAGGAAAAATTACAAGAATGAATGTTTTGGAAGATGATCTTAACTCAACTGAGCAAGTTGATGAAATACTTGAACTTACGCCTTCTTGTGAATTCGAGAAAGATAGTTTATTCATTCACTTCAAATTGAAGGTTGTTCGCAAACAGGAAGCTAAGGAATATATTCCAAATTCCGAAACTCTTAGGTTAATTGTAATTAACTCCGAAGGCGAAATCATCTACAATAGCGGTGCTGGGCAATCGTATTTTATGAAGATTGAGAAGGTGATGCCAGAGGCAGTTGGCGAGGAATACACCTACGAAGCTTTTTGGAATATGAAGGATTCGCGAGGCAATGTCGTGCCGAAAGGTAAATACGTTGCAAACTTGATAATTCCAGCAAAACCAAAGCCTTACGTCGATGTTATTAAGTTTGAATTGAAGTAAAATGGGCAATCACGAGAAGTTAATGCTTCGTGCAATTGAACTGGCAAAAATGGGAGAGGGACTCGTGAGCCCGAACCCAATGGTCGGTGCGCTTATCGTGCGCGACGGCGAAATCATCGCAGAGGGCTGGCACCAGCAGTTTGGCTCGCCCCACGCCGAGGTGAATGCGATTAAAAACGCGAATGTGGAAAACTTCGAAGATTGCGATATATACGTGAGTTTGGAGCCTTGCTCGCACCACGGAAAGCAACCTCCTTGCGTCGATGAGATAATAAAACGCAGGTTCAAGCGCGTGATAATTGGAATGGGCGACCCGAACCCGCAGGTAAACGGCAGAGGCATACGTAAGTTGTTGGAAAATAATATAGATGTGATTTATGGCGTGTGCGAAAAGCAGTGCCAAGAACTGAATCGCCCATTTATCACAAATATGACTGAAAAGCGTACCTTCGTAACGCTGAAATTTGCCTCAAGTATCGATGGCTATCTTGCGTCACCACAAGGACTTAGAGATGCTATCTCTTGCGAAGAAAGTAGGCTTGATACGCATAAATTTCGGGCTATTAGCGATGCGATTCTCGTGGGCAGAACTACCGTGGAGAAGGATGATCCGGCTTTGGATGCTCGCTTGGTTCAGGGGCGAAATCCTAAGCGTCTGGTGCTGGATACTCAACTGAAATTAAGCACGAAATTCCGTCTCTTTAGTGATGAAAACAGGCAGAATACTTACATTTGCTGCGATGAAAAAGTTGCGAACTCCGAGAAAGCAGATGCGTTTAGAGCTTTAGGTGTGAATATTGTGCCGTCCAAGCTAAATACTATTAATCAAATAGACTTACAGTATTTACTTGAGACACTTCTTAAAGAGCATAATATTGGTAATATGATAGTCGAAGGTGGGTCTGGCGTGCTTAAGTCCTTTATTGACAGTGGTTTATATGATGATATTATAGTTTATCAAGCTCCGCTACTTTTGGGTGCTGGACTGAAGATTTATGATAATCCACTATGCACATCTATGGCTGATGCTAAACGCTTAGAAATTGTCTCAAGTGAATGCATTAACTCTGATATAAAACTGATACTTAGAAAGATTGAATAATGAAAAATATATTACTGCTTTTATCCTGTGTATTACTATTTTTTTCTTGCTCTAATAAGCAGAATATGGCTAGCGAGAAGCACGAAAATAGCGAAAATACTATGTTAAGTAAAGCCACTGAAGTGTTTGAAATTATTAATATTTACGATGTTGAGGTGGATTCGTTTATACAGGGCTTATACTACAAGGATAAACAGCTTTATATCAGTACGGGGCTGGATAATCATTCCACTCTGCGCATTTTTGACCTCGCTACGAAAAGCGAGGTGAAGAGAATTAAGATCAATAACTATTTTTGCGAGGGAATTGCCGAAATTGGCGGGAAGATTTTTCAGCTTACATGGCAGGACGAAAAGTGCTTGGTCTATGATGCGAAGACTTTGAAGAAGATTACCCAGTACGATTACGAGGGCGAGGGCTGGGGTATCTGCACAGATGGCAAGAGCCTGATTATGTCCGACGGAAGCGAAGTATTAAAGTATATGAATCCTGCTAACTTCTTAGAAACTAAGAGAATTAAAGCCAAATATCCAAATGGTTTTCCTGTGTATAATCTGAATGAACTGGAGTATATAGACGGTAAAATCTGGGCAAATGTCTGGACTTTTGATAAAATCGTGGTGATTGATCCGAACAGCGGTATGGTCGAAAAAGAGTATGATATGAGGCTCCTCCGTGATCACGTTGCGGGCAATCAGTACGCAGAGGTGCTAAATGGAATTGCCTATAATACAGAAAGTAAAACTTACTATATTACAGGCAAAAACTGGGGAAAAATCTTCGAGGTGCAGTTTAATAACTAATTAGTGTACAATATACTTAGAGCTTCACAGCTAAGAGCAAACCATCGCCTATGGTGAGCAAGCTGGTGAAGTAATTTGGGTTGTTTTTAATCCACATATTGAACTCGCGCACAGCGTAAACATCTTTAATTCTGTGCTTATGCGTTTCGTCAAATTCCGGATTTTCCACCGTCAAATTACCCAAAGCGAAGGCATTATCCACTGCGATTATCCCGCCTTTCCGCAGAAGCGGAGTGCAAATTTCCGTGTATTTAATCAAATTACTCTTATCAGCATCCATAAAAACTAAATCCAGTAACTCATTGGAATTATAGCTATTTAGATAATCGATAGCGAAGCCGTGGAAAAGCTCAATTTTGTGGCTTAATCCCGCTTCATCTACTTTTTCTAAAGCATAAGAATAGTGTAAGTTGTTGGATTCTAAGGTAATTACCTTTCCGTCTTCAGGAAGGGCGCGAGCCATTGCGATAGCAGAGTATCCGCCGAGCGTTCCAATCTCTAACACTCGCTTCGCACCGATGGAAATGAGGAGAAACTGCAGAAAACGCGCCTGATCCGCCGTGATTTGAATATCCGGAATCTTCAGCATAAGCCCCTGGCGCTTCAAGCCGGCGAGGAACTCATCTTCAGCTGAAAAATGCTCGTTAATATAATCGTCTAATTCTGGGGTTATCTCAGTTCTTTGGGCTGACATTTACTTTCCTTTTTCTTTTATAATACACTTCTTGATTATCTGTAATTAGTTTATTCGCTAATGACTTAGCCGTTTTACTTAATAATACTTTTGAGTCTTCATTTATCACTTCTTCAACTTTTGAGATGAAGGTTATTGTGTCGCCTTTGAGCTCAGAAAGTGTGAAAATCAGCTTTGCTCCTTCTTCGATGCGAGAGAATGAACCGGAAATAACGTAGTTCACCTCGTGCTTGGAGAGGCAGTAAAACTCGTCGTTAGAGGCAGCTTTGTGGTTCTCTGGGATGCTCAAACCGTAGAAATAATAGAGGCTGTCGCGGGTCTCAGTATCGTAAAGAACGAGATTCTCCTCGTACTTTAAAGTGTCGAAAGCGGACTCAATTATAAAGTATGAACTCACTTCTTGATTATCGAATAAGCCCCAATTTATCAATGACTTATCGTCGATAAACTCTATGCCGGAAATCACCACAGTTGGTGCGGGATAAGCATAAAAAGCGCTATCGTTATGGGTGAAGAGCAGGCTGTCCTTTTCGGCAACGGCGAAGGCACGTTGCATGGCGCGAAGCAGTGCCGGGTCGTACAAAGCAGTGTTATCAGCAACCTTATAGTACTTAATAGAGGCGTAGCCCATACCGCCGGACTTAGCGCCTGTAGCCACATCCTGATAGCTCACATAAACGCTGAGCATGTTCGCGAGAATATTAATGTGCAGAGAATACACTCGAGAAAGGTTCAGCGCCTGCATAATTTGATCATTTGAAGGTGTTTTAACTGAATCACGTAAATCATTGATAATGCTATATGTTTCGCTTTGGTCTATATAAGCATATTTCTCTGATAAAACGCTAAGCAAGTTAAACGCAGCTTCGACTTTGTTCGTACTGATTTTGTTCTCTGCTTCAGGACCAAAGGTGATTGAAGAGACAGCAACTCTACTTCTCTCAAGTGACAAGGTATAAGTGCTTGAAAATACGAGAAATAGCGATGCTAAAAATATGATATATTTTTTCATTATCTATGTGAATATAAATCTATAAATTCTTGATAAGTAAGGCAGTTAATCACATTTTCTTTAGTAAGACCAGCCTTGCGTGCAGCTTTTAGTCCGAGGAATACGTCGGCAAGGGTGGAAACCTTGTGGGAGTCTGGATTAATCGCCAGTTTTACGCCTTTTTCCAGGGCTTTGCGAGCGTTAATATATGAAAAATCAAGGCGATACGGATTTGAGTTCATCTCGATTACCTTGCCGTTTGCGGCGCAAGCATCGATAAACTTATCAATATCAATCTGATAGCCCGCTCGGGTAAGGAGCAAGCGACCAGTCGGATGCCCGATAATCGTGGTATATTGGTTCTCTGCAGCGCGAATGAGGCGCTTCGTCATCTCGTCCTTGTCCATAGTGAAATTGGAGTGAATGGAGGCAACGACCACGTCGAATTGGGCGAGGAAATCGCCGTCGTAATCAAGGCGACCATCGGGAAGAATGTCGCTTTCAATACCACGCATAAGTTTTATATTTTCCAATCGCTTATTGAGATTATCAATAGCATCGAACTGCTCGAGTACGCGCTCTTCGGTAAGACCATTTGCGTATGCAGCGTATTTGCTGTGGTCGCAGATGGCAGCATATTCGAAGCCGAGGCGAGCGCATTCCATTATCATTTCTTCGAGGGTATTTCTGCCGTCGCTCCAATTTGAGTGGAAGTGCAGCATACCCTTTAAGTCTTTATTTTCTATTAAGTTAGGTAACTTATGTTGAGAAGCTAATTCTATAGCTCTCTCGTTTTCGCGAAGCTCAGGAGGAATAAACTGCAAGCCAATATTTTGGTAGATTTCCTCTTCGTTAGAGTAGCTTTTACTCTTGATTTCCGGATACTTACCATATAATGCTGAATTGAATTCATCTGATGCAGAAAGCTCATTCAGATTTATGAAAAAGCTATTTTCATCGGTAATTACGAGGTTAAGCTTTACTCCAGTTTCTTCGATTTCTTGAATGATTACTTTTGCTCTGCCGGAATAAGTAATATCACCTAATTCACTTGCAATTAAGATAGTTATCTCTCTTATAGTTTCAGCGAAACGTCTGACTTCACCAGCTACGGAGACATTAGAAATACCATTTAAAGCTGATAGCTCAGCGCATAGTTCATCGGCGAGCTGAAGGGCTGTATCTTGGAGAATCAGATTAGAGCTTGCCTTGATATGCGTAGCCGAGTTGAAAATACGCTCTTGAATATCCGGCGTAATACCTTTAATTTCCAATAACTTATTGGCAAGGCAGGCTTCCTCCAGCTCGTCTAAAGTCGTGATATTAAAGAGCTGATAGAGTTGCTTTATCCTCTTTATTCCCAAGTACTTAACATTCTTCAGTTTATAAAGTGATAGTGGGTATTCCTCAGCTAAATCGTATAACAGGCTTATTTTAGAAGTACTTACGTATTCGTTAGCAATTGAAATGAGGGACTTACCGAAGCCATCAATATCTTCTATTTTGCTTGAATTAACTGCATCAATGATGTCGATTTTCTCTGCTTTTAGCTTGTCCGCAGCGTTAGTAAATGCCTTTATCTTAAATGAGTTATCTTCCTTCAGTTCGAGTAAAAAAGCGATTTGCTCGAGCTTATGTATAAAATCTTTATTTGTAATCATATTAACTTAGATTAAATGGACTGCAAAAATACGCAATATTCGCGTAAAATTATGCTTTTGCCTACTTGTAAAAAAAATATTAACCATTGCTGATTAATATTTTTTTATAAGTTTAATATTTTCAATGTGTTATATTATCCACTTGCCCTTTTCTGGGTGCATAATATAGTAATTGTTGTCGCCAGCGACCACATGAACTGTTCGCGAGAAGGAATCGCCGGTGTCTTCGCCGACTACTTTTATTCCGTTTTTGAGCAGGTTTGCCTTCACGGCAACTGCATTGCGCTGTCCTACGCCGAAGTAATCGCTAATATCAACGGAAGTCTTAGCTCCGCCAGCGATTTTTGCAAAAATCTTAGTCTTGTCGCAGTTCATAAGTTGCATTCTATTCAGCATAGTCTTCACGGCTGTATCAGCGAAATATCCAGGCATATTTTCAGCTTTAGCCACGTCTTTATCGCCGGAAGGAAGCACCACGTGCGACAGCGCAACTATGTTATTTGTAGGGCAGAAGAGAGCAAGCCCGATGCAAGAACCCAGAGCGAAAATCTTCAGATTCACATTCGGGTTGTTCGTAACTTCCATTTCGCCCATACCGAGAATGATTTGATTAGACTTAGCATTTCTATCAAGTTCATTCTTAGGCAGAGTAGTCGTAGTTGTCTTTTTTACGAATGGAGTGCGTGTTTGGCTGGCTGCGATTCGGATTTTAGTGAGCAATTGAATTATCAGCTTCGGCAAATCCTTAGCACCGCCCTGAGGCTTCGGCAGAAAGTCGAACGCGCCCAGCTCGAAGGCTTCTTCAGTAAGTTTAGAGTCTTTATAAGTCAAGGCACTGAGAACGATGGTCGGGATGTTATAAGTAGGCATCATCTCTGTTAGGAACTGGAGTCCGTTCATTCTCGGCATTTCCATATCCAGCACGATTACGTCCGGTTTCAGCTTGTCGAGCTGGTTCAGCGCCAGCTGTCCGTCCGTAGCTGTTCCGACGATATCGATGATAGGATCGCGTGATAAACTTCTCTTAAGAATATCGAGGACTAATACTTGGTCATCGACGATTAAAACTTTGATTTTTTTGTCTGTCATTTCAACTATTAGAGGTATTTTACTCTTCGTAATTATCTATTATCTGAATTTAATTTTTAGCAAACTCTAAATTACAAAGAATTTGAACAAAAAAGAAAATATTTATACGCAAAAAGATTATTTATTCTCTTTTTATCGAAAAATGTAGTAATTTAGTGTTCGTGTAATACTTGTATAATCAATCTTTGAAACATAGTAATCGGCACAAATTTATAGAACTTTATATAAATTATAATATTACATAAATTATAGAATTGAGAATCTTTCTTAGTTATTTATATTCTTGCCATTTATTATAGTGCAGCTTCGATTGATTAGCACGAGCGATAATTCATTTATATGTTTTACTAAAACTGGAGAAAGTTATGAAAACGCTGAGAATTGGCGATAACAATGAAGATGTGAAAATACTGCAGAAGTACCTGACTGAATGCGGATATAAATGCGCTGTAGATGGGGATTTCGGGAAGAAGACTGAGGCGCAAGTCATTAAGTTTCAAAAGGATAATGGCTTAGAAGCTGATGGCATCTGCGGGAAGCTGACTTGGAAGAAGCTCGATGAAAAGAGAACGACAGCGCCAGAGCCGGAAGTTCCAGCAGAAGCTACTGAGCTCGAAAAGCTGATAGTTGCAGAGGCAGCTCGCTGGACTCACGTGCGAGAGAAAGGGAAGAATAATGACTTCTCTGACCCTGAATTTACTAAGCTAATAAGAACCCTAGGAAAGTGGCGCGTAGGGTGGGCTTGGTGTGCTTGCTTCGCTTCCGTTGTGTGGAAGTTGGCATTCGAAAAAGCGAATAATCCAAATTTAGCGCTTATAGGAAAGCTGTTTACTCCGAGCGTGATTCGCACATTTAATAACTTTAAGAAAGATGCTACATTTAAGGTGGTGCAGGCGAATGAGCCACGTCCGGGAGCGCTTATGTGTATGCGTTCAAAGGGAAATGCAGCAAATGGACACATAGGCATAGTAACTTCCTTCCTGAAGGCAGACGGCACTTTCGATACTATAGAAGGCAATACCGGGGCACGCGGTCTGCGCGAAGGCGATAGAGGCGAGGGCGTAGTGAAAAAACGTAGGCGCTTCGGTGCTAATGGCAGTTTAACTTGCTTCGGGTTCATCTATCCTGATGCGAAAAAAGTAGATAAAGAAATATGAAAAAAATTCTCGTTATACTTATTACGATGGTTTCCTCCTTGCTCGCTTGGGCAGAGGAGGAGACCTTCTTTACTATATTTAATAGGGATATTCGCACTGCGTATAAACTATATAATATAGACGTCTCATATAATGCGAGCTTGTCTATATTTCAGAATTTGGATACTGCCGGCGTGGCAAATATCGCAGCGAAGCGCTTTAACTTCTTCCATAATGATACGCTTTTCGTGGTTTATGGCGAGCCTAACTCCCTTTCAGGAAAGAGAGATATGAAGATATTTTGCTTCGAAACTGAAAAATACAGCAGTGCTAAGTATTCGGGAATAGATACAAGTATAATTCGTATGTATTCAGCTTTGGCAAGCGAGCAGGATTCCATTATTTACCATAAATACACAAAGAAAAATATAGACGCAAATTTATATATTATCAATGATTCAAGCGGTATTTCTGTGTTTATTGTGCCTGTTTGGCAGAGAAATGGAAAAATAATATACGGAAATCACGTTTTTAGAAAATATAGTGTTAATAATAACGTCTATACCCTTACTAATGAAGTCCAAAATAATATAGGCTATAAAGTCTTCAACAGTTACGACAGCGACATATATCTTAATTACTCAGAAGATGAGAATCCATCTCCTGTGGCGATTTTGTATTCACTCGTGTATAAGGACATATTTCCAAAGATTGTTATTGAGACGAAAAAAATGTACTCTATTTTGAATGACTTCGACTTAGGCAGTTTTTCCCATATTAGAAAGTAAGTAATTGAAATATAGAAATACTATATTGCTTAATGGTGGCACCACTGAATTTGGAGAAGAGTTAGCGAAGAAGCTCGTTAAAGAAGGAAACTATCTAATCCTCGTGTCTGACGATGCGGCGGAAAGCTTCGAAATCCAAAAAGAAATATACGATAAATATGGCTATAAAATTGACTTAGTCCTAACTGATTATACCTCGCAAAGAGAAATTAAAGAGGTAGCCGAGTCCATAGAGAACAAATATCCTCAGCTGAATGTTATTATCAATAATTACTCTACTACCTCAGTGGATAGATTAATCACAGAGGATAATATCGAGCTGATATTTCAATCTAACTACATCTCTCGCTTCCTGCTGACTAACCTACTTATCCCAGTGCTTGAGCATAATAAAAATGCCAAGATTATTAACGTGGTCGACAGAATCGACAAAGACCTCGAGTTAGACTTTGATTTCATCGCTAATAATACTGGTATAGACAATAGTCGCGATGCCGAAGACCAAGCTATTTTAGCGGATATTATGTATATTCAGTCCTTGTCGGAAAAGCTGATTAATACGAATATCACTGCTAATTCCATTCACCCGGGAAGAATTGAAAAAGAGCTATACCTCGACGATGAGTCCGAGCGTTCTATCAAAATTCTGCTGAAGAAGATTTACTATAGGCTGAACCCATTTATTGGCTGGGGACCCGATAAATCCGCGCATTACGTGCAGCAATTGGTTAATTCCACTACGAACAGTTCTGGTAAGTTCTACATTAAGAACAAGCCTGCGAATATCCCTGCTTTCGCTGCAAAGACAAAGAATCGCGAGCGTCTGTGGGAGCTTAGCAATGAACTGACAGAATCAACGTTTGATGTCTTTTAGTGATAGCTTTCGCTATCACGTTAAAAATGAAAAGTGAAAAGTGAAAAACGTAGTATGAAAATCGCGGTGCGATTTTCCGAATGATTAATAATATTGTGTTCTATTAATAAAAATTAATTTGGTAGATACAAAATAATTTCGTAAAATTAATAAAAAGGGAACTTCTCGCCTCATCTTGTTAAGCTGGTAGGTTATTGCGAGACATTAATGTAGCCGTGGAGCCTACACCACGGGCTATAACGGCGATGGGTTCCCGATTAATATTACATCGAAATTAAAGAGGAACTGGTAGATGTCACTTGTATGATTAGCAGGCTATTGTTGTACAAAGTGATATGCTATTGAGCCGAAGTAGGTAGCATACGTCTCGTCTATCAGTTCCCCGATTAATATTATAACATCAAATTTAACAAAGAGTTATGAAAAAGATAGACAAAAGCAACTCAAAAGTATTAGCTGATTATTACAGCGTCCTAACTAAAAAATACAACAACAAGAAGATTGTAGAAATGTTAGCTAAGGAGCAAGACATTGATATTTATAAGGCTGTAGAAGTCTTTGTTGATTTTAGACATCCTGATTCAGTAGGCGAAGATAGAGAGCTTATGATAGCGTGCCTTGAATACCAAATTGACGGCAAGGGTGAGCGTTTAGATAAGTTAGTTGCCGATAATATAGCTAAACACGGTTATCTGCAAGGACATATAAAAGTAGCTATTGACGGCGCTCATAACGCAATGTATCTTTAATTGTTTGGCAGTATTTCAATGTCAAAAATATACTTAACGAGATTCACACTGTGTCTATGTTTAACTATCTCCTCGTTGATTATTTTGTATTTACTGCCTTTGTCAAATATTATTTCTCGTTCGAAAGTCGTGCCAAAAGCAATTTTATGAGTGCCTATTGTTTTGATTCTGAATATTATAGAATGACGCACTTCGGAGTAATAATGGCTAAACGTTAACGCCTTGTTTATATCGTAGCTTGAAGAAAATAATTGATTTATCCCAGTTCCATTATATATAGTTCTAAGCCTTTTTGCTAATTCCTCATCATTATCGTACCATTCGCCTCTATATAAAAGCCTATCGGTAGAAAATTCGTAAGACATATCACCATCTTTGATAGCTTGATAATGTTCATTACTACGTCCTTCTCTAATATCTTTATTGATTTCTTTGTATCCATCTTTTCTGTAAATTGTTAATGATTCCAACGTTTTCTCACTTAAGGTGTTATCATACTTATGTCTTTCTGGTTCGATTACTTTATCGTAGTAGTTTGTATTGCTTTTATTGTTTTTGAAGTCGTCTTTTGCTTCCAGTATTTGTCGTAGATCCTTATTCGTTAAATACAAAGATTCTTTTATTGTATGCTGTGGTGTTTTGATATTCAACATTTCATCAAGCACCCTTTGAATCCCTTCTACATATTTATCCGTTTCCGGTTTCCAAACGCTTAGCGGGCTTATTGGGTGCTCATCTGGATTGATTTCAATATTAGAACCACTTTCTACTCCGTCAGGCTCAGCTACAGCTTCCACCCAGCAGGAACATCTAAATCCACTTGGGGGGTATATAGTATTCCATATTGGGTCATCACAGTGGAACTTACGTCCATTATAAATAGAATGCTCAGCACGTTTAGTTTTGCGTTCTACTTGGTGATAGATCCAATAAGGCTTTTTGTCTTTAACTAACATTAAGCGGTTATAGTTTCCTTTGCCGTAAGCCATTTTAACATTAGTATCAATTATAACTTGAAGACGTGCGCCTATTTGTTTGTCGGTAGCAGTCTTGGATATTACTTGTATAGGTATTATTTTTGCGGACTTAGTTGTAATGGTAAATTCTAAATTGTATTGATATGCAAATATTTGGGAAAATTACAGGTATTTCTTATTCTCCAACTCTTTGTAAAGAACTAAAAGAATATCCAATAAAGGAATTTGATATTAATGATGCTAAAACATCTTGCTATGTTTCGGATAGAAAGCTGAAAGTAGCTATTTGCTATGTTTCGGATAGAAAGCTGAAAGTAGCTATATCAAAATGGGTATCTCCTAAAAGAACACGAAGCTATCCGTATGAGAGAGTCTACAATACATTATCATTTACGAAAAAAATTACAGTTATTCCCGTTATTAAAGATGAAGGTATAAACGGCGACAGAGATTATATTCAATGGGATACCATTGCATTGATGTCTCTTCTTGATGTATATGTTATTCTTGCATATTATGATAAAGCATCGAGAAACTCGAAAAATAAACTTACAAAGCAGAAGTTTAATAATGACTATATACATAAGAAAATAAAAGAAATCAAGAATTATCATAGTTCGGCACTGCATTGGAATTTAAAGGAAATAGATGACTCGTTATCGGATTTGCTCATTAAAGCAAAAAATTCTTATAGAGAGATATCAAAAAGCACAAATGTTCAGATACATAGTTTAGATGGGATTGATAATCTTTTGGAAAAGCTGAATAATGAGGTTGAAACCTTCAAACAATTTTCACGAGAAAAAGCTAGAAATGCTCAAGAAAGAGAAGTGATAACAGTCCAACCTAAGGAAAAGCTATCTTCATTAACAAAAGCTTCGATAGTGATTAGTAACTACCTTGGTGGGGAGTATTACTTTACTGTTGATGAGGTTGAAGTTAATGAAAAAATATCGTTGATAGAGAAGAAACATAGTAAAAGCTCTAAATTACCAAGCATTAGTGATATAAAAGATGGTTTATTGAAGATGATGCTTTTTTCTAATTTATCAAATGTTACTGTAGATGGGATTAATATTGATCATTTTCCTATATTATTTCTTAGTTCAGATAAAATTTCGGGAAAGATTAGTTCTAATGATACAAAAGAATCTATTGAGCTATTCGTTACTAATAATAGTTTTTCTCCAGCTGAAAGAAGTTTATTAAGTAATGTATTTTTTGAAGCTCAGAGTAATAATTTTTCAATTATTGTTTCAGGTAGTTAGTAATGATAAAGAGTCCATTAAGATATCCTGGTGGTAAGAGCAGAGCTGTTGAGCTTATCTCAAGCATTATTCCTGAGTTTGACGAATATAGAGAACCTTTTCTTGGTGGAGGTTCTGTTCTTTTATTCTTAAAACAGAAATACAATAATAAAATATTTTGGGGTAATGATTTATATCTGGAATTGTATAAATTCTGGCAGATAGCTCAGAGTAATATTGATAAGTTAATCGATAAAATTTACGAATGGAGAGAGAAATACAAGGTTGGAAAGGAGTTACATAGATTTCTCAATGATAACATTGCTATGTTTGATGATATAGAAAGAGCAACTGCATTTTTTATCTATAATAGAATCACGTTTTCAGGTACAAGTTTAAGTGGTGGCTATAGCGAAAGTGCATTCAATGCAAGATTTACAGAAAGCAGTATAACTCGATTAGTAGGTTTTTCTAAAGTAATAAAAGATGCTATTATTACTAATTATGATTATTCAGAATTAGTGAATAAAGAAGGTAACAATGTTTTCTTGTTTTTAGATCCTCCATATTACTCTGCTTCTAAGTCCGCACTTTATGGTAAAAATGGTAATCTACATAAATCATTTGATCATATTAGATTTGCTAATGAAATGAAAGAGTGTAAGCATAAGTGGCTTATTACTTATGATGATAGCGAATATATTCGCGAACTTTTTTCTTTTGCAAATATCATTCCTTGGAATTTAGTTTACGGAATGAGAAATGTTTCTGACAAGTCAGATCAGAATGGAAAAGAGCTATTTATTTCGAATTATCTTGAAGAATTACCTCAGAGTGAGCAGTTGATTTTATTCTAATTAAGAAATAACTGCTCTGTATTTTTTCCAATCTTGCATATACTTTTTATAAAAATTCGTAATTTTGTATTCTGAATAGTAAAAATAAGAAGAATATATGCGTAAAAATTCAATTAGAAACATTGCAATTATTGCTCACGTGGATCACGGAAAAACTACGTTAGTCGATGCAATGCTAAAACAAAGCGGTACGTTTAGAGAAAATCAACAAGTAGCCGAAAGAGTGATGGACTCAGGCGACCTCGAAAGAGAAAGAGGAATAACAATTACCGCGAAAAATACTGCAATTCACTACCACGACATCAAAATTAATATTATCGATACACCTGGGCACGCCGACTTCGGCGGTGAAGTGGAAAGAGGAATGAACCTCGTCGATGGAGCTATCCTATTGGTCGACTCCAGCGAAGGTCCCCTCCCGCAGACTCGATTCGTTGTGAAAAAAGCCCTCGCAAAGAAAATCCCGATTATCGTGGTGATTAATAAAATTGATAGATCCGACGCCAGAATACAAGAAGTTATTAATGAAGTATATGACCTATTCATTGACCTTGATGCAACTGACGAACAAATAGAATTTAAGATACTATATACTATCGGAAAACAGGGCATAGCCCACTATGAATTAGACGACGATTCTACAAATTTAAAACCTCTCTTTGACACAATTATTGAAGAAATACCTGGTCCAGAGGTTGATGACTCCAAAACTCCTCAGTTCCTCGTTACTAACCTCGATTACGACCCATACGTTGGTCAAATCGCTGTGGGAAGATTGGAAAATGGTACTCTCGCTATGAATACTATGTATGCCCTCTGTGGCGAGGAGGAGATAAAACATAACGTTAAGTTCTCTGCTTTGTACT
This sequence comes from Ignavibacteriota bacterium, assembly GCA_041855325.1. Taxonomy (GTDB): domain Bacteria; phylum Bacteroidota; class Ignavibacteria; order Kapaibacteriales; family UBA2268; genus CALLXS01. Next base: position 5,000 of record JBHADY010000089.1, on the reverse strand, counting down.
CATTCGATGGCTTGAAGCGCACTCAGGTTCAAGAAGTAGAAGCAGGCGATATCATCGCTATTGCTGGCGTGGAAGGCATTCAGATTGGTGATACAATCTCTTCCAACGAGAACCCAGAGCCTCTGCCACGCATCAAAGTTGATGAACCTACTGTGTCTATGATTTTCTACGTGAATGATGGTCCATTCGCAGGAAAAGACGGTAAGTTCCTTACTTCCCGTCACTTAAAAGCACGCTTAGAGAAAGAAATTCTAAGTAATGTGTCGCTTAAGATTAAGTACTTCGATAGAACCGATGCCTTCGAGGTGTGCGGACGCGGCGAGCTGCAGATGGCTGTGCTCATCGAGACTATGCGTCGCGAGGGCTATGAGCTTATGGTGTCCAAGCCGAATGTAATCGTAAAAAAGATTGATGGGGAAGTTCACGAGCCGTTTGAACGCGTGTTTATTGACGTTCCAGAGGAAAACGTGGGCGTGGTATCCGAAAAGCTAATGAAGCGCAAAGGCAGAATGGAATACCTTAATAACAATGGTTATGGCAGAGCGAGCATAGAATTTGTGATTCCGTCTCGCGGACTAATTGGTTTCCGCAGCCAGTTCCTCACCGATACTAAGGGTGCTGGCATAATGAACACGCTTTTCGAGGATTATTATCCTTGGGCGGGGAATATCCCCGGACGCCAAAACGGTGCTTTGGTTGCCGACAGAGCCGGCAAGGTTACTGCTTATGCTGCTCTTGGTATGGAAGACCGTGGCGAGTTATTCGTTGAGCCTGGCACAGAGGTGTATGAAGGAATGGTGGTAGGAGAGAGAAATAAATCTCTTGATATGAACGTTAATATCACGAAAGAGAAGAAGCTAACGAACATGCGTGCAGCTGGTTCTGATGCAACCGTGGTATTGCGTCCGGCGAAGAAGCTGAGTCTTGATCAATCTATCGAATACATAGGTGATGACGAGTTAATCGAAGTAACTCCAAACTTCTGTCGTATTCGCAAGAAGGAGCTTTCTCAGATAGAGCGCAAGAAGATGAACCGTGATATCGAAGAGTGATAGGCGAAGCCTATCACTCTTCGTGAAAACTTTTAGTTTTCACGTTAAGAAGTAAGAATTAAGAAGTAAGAATTGTGGCGAGATAATCGCCAAAGCGATTATCAAATTTGTATTTAAGAAAATCGCTCCTGCGATTTTCATCGTCAACTTTTACCTTTTAGCTTATTCGCTAAATTGGGAAAAATAAAGTTATTTACTATTGCTTTCAATTAAAATATTTCGTAATTTTACGTTCTTTAATATGTATAGTAAGATTGCACTAATCGTTCGTCCTTGATAAAGTCTTATTTAATGAGATTTGACGACATCAAAAGCATCTTTTTTCTGTTGAAAAAATTGTTTTTCAAATAAATATAAGGTTCAATTAAATTTATGTCTTACCTAAAATCCTTAATTTTAAGTAAGTGGGTTATGGCTCTTACAGGCTTGGCGCTGGTGGGCTTCCTCATAGGGCATACTGTCGGAAACCTTCAAATGTTCGTAGGTCCCGAAGTGTTCAACTCTTATGCTGCTTTCTTGCAAGGCTTAGGAGAACTCCTATGGATTATGAGAATAGGTTTATTGGTGTGTTTGGTTCTCCATATCATCACGTCTATCAGACTGAAATTAGCTAATAACACAGCTAAACCAATCGCATATCAATATAAATCCTACCTGAAAGCAAGATTAACTTCCAGAACTATGATTTGGACTGGTATTATGATCTTCGCTTTTATCGTTTACCACTTATTGCACTTCACTACAGGCCACGTTCATGGCGAATACTATGACTACCATGAATCAATCGTGAAAGAAAAAACTGCACTCGCTGGCGACGTAAAAGGTATGCCAGTACCTGCAGAAATCAAAACTGTAACTCAAAATGGAGTTACTTACGTAGTGCAAGACGAAGTGAAAGTTGCTGAAACTCGCCACGACGTTTATAAAATGGTCGTGCTTAGCTTCCGCCAACCACTCATCGTTATCTTCTACGTTATCGGTGTTGTGCTTTTAGCTTTCCACCTTGCTCACGCTATTCAAAGTGCATTCCAAACTTTAGGTCTTAACCATCCTAAATACTTTGGTGCAATCGTTAAAGGAAGTAACATCCTATCATTTGCGATAGCTGCTGGACTTCTATCAATTCCACTTTCTATTCTAACTGGATTATTAGGAGGCAATATATGATATTAGATGCTAAAATTCCGTCAGGTCCATTAGCGGACAAATGGAGCAAACATAAATTTGATATGAAATTAGTAAACCCTGCTAACCGCCGTAAATACAAAATTATCGTGGTTGGTACAGGGCTCGCTGGTGGTGCTGCAGCTGCTACTTTGGCTGAACAAGGCTATCACGTAGATGCTTTTACATACAACGATTCACCTCGTCGCGCTCACTCTATCGCTGCTCAAGGCGGTGTGAATGCTGCGAAAAACTATCCAAACGACGGCGATAGTATCCGCAGATTATTCTATGATACAATCAAGGGTGGCGACTTCCGTGCTCGCGAAGCTAACGTATATCGCCTCGCTGAAGTAAGTAATAATATCATCGATCAATGCGTTGCGCAGGGCGTTCCTTTCGCACGTGAATACGGTGGATTATTAGATAACCGCTCCTTCGGTGGTGCCCAAGTATCCAGAACTTTCTACGCTAGAGGACAGACTGGCCAACAGCTCCTCCTCGGTGCATACTCAGCTCTTTGCCGCCAAGTTGGCTTAGGCACAGTTACTATGCACACTCGTAAAGAAATGGAAGATATTGTAATCATCGATGGTAAATGTCGCGGTATCGTAACTCGCGACTTAGTAACTGGTAAAATCGAATCATTCGCTGCTGACGTAGTAATCCTTGCTACTGGTGGCTATGGTAACGTATTCTATCTATCTACTAACGCAATCGCTTGTAACGTAACAGCTACATATAAAGCATACAAAAAGGGCGCTGGTTTCGCAAATCCTTGCTTTACTCAAATTCACCCAACTTGTATACCTGTTTCTGGCGAACACCAATCAAAACTTACTTTGATGAGTGAATCTTTAAGAAACGACGGTCGTATCTGGGTGCCAAAAGCAAAAGGCGATAAGAGACGTCCTCACGAAATTCCAGAAGAAGAAAGAGATTACTACCTAGAAAGAAAATACCCATCATTCGGTAACCTTTCTCCTCGCGATATTTCTTCTCGCGCTGCTAAAGAAGCTTGCGACGACGGACGCGGTGTAGCGGCTACTGGATACGGCGTATACCTTGATTTCGCTGATGCAATTAAACGCCTAGGTAAAGAAAAAATCGAAGAACGCTATGGTAACCTCTTCGAAATGTATGAAAGAATCACTAATGATGATCCATACACAACTCCTATGATGATTTACCCAGCTTCTCACTATACAATGGGCGGCGTATGGGTAGATTACAACTTGATGTCTACAATACCAGGGCTGCACGTAGGCGGCGAAGCTAACTTCTCTGACCACGGCGCAAACAGATTGGGCGCAAGTGCATTGATGCAAGGTCTATCAGACGGTTACTTCGTGCTTCCAAGTACTATTCCTAACTACCTTGCTACAAATGGTCCATTTGATAAGGTTGATACTTCTCATCCAGAGTTCAAGAAAGCAGAAGCTGAAGTTCAAGAAAAGATGAACAAATTAATGAGCATCAAAGGTAAGAGAACTCCTTCTGAATTCCACAGAGAACTTGGTAAAGTTATGTGGGAATACTGCGGTATGGCAAGAAACGAAGCTGGCTTAAAGAAAGCCCTCGAACTCATTCCGCAAATTCGCGAAGAATTCTGGCAAAACGTAAACGTTCCTGGCGAACAAGCTGATATGAACATTGCACTTGAAAGAGCTTCCAGAACAGCTGACTTCCTCGAATTCGCTGAAGTTATGATCTGGGATGCACTCGAAAGAGACGAGTCTTGCGGTAGCCACTTCAGATTGGAACACCAATATCCTGATGGCGAAGCTAAGAGAAATGATGAAAAATTTGCTCACGTTGCTGTTTGGGAATACCAAGGCGTTGGCAAAAAACCAATCAGACACCAAGAAGAATTAAATTATGAAAATGTACAATTTGCAGTAAGGAGTTACAAATAATGAAAATTACATTAATGGTATGGCGCCAAGAGTGCTGCAAAAAAGAAGGCAAAATGGAAAAATTCTTCCTCGACAATGTGGAAGAAGATATGTCATTCCTCGAAATGTTCGATATTCTTAACGAACGTTTAATCCTCGAAGGAAAAGACCCAATCGCTTTCGATCACGACTGCCGCGAAGGTATCTGCGGTGCTTGTTCTATGGTTATTAATGGTGTGCCACACGGCCACGAACACGGAACAACTACTTGCCAATTACATATGAGAAAGTTCAAAGATGGCGATACTATCTACGTAGAACCATTCAGAAACAAAGCTTTCCCAGTAATTAAAGACTTAGTAGTAGATAGAACTGCATACGACAGAATTATGAATGCTGGCGGTTTCGTATCTGTAAGTACAGGAAACGCACAAGATGCTAATAATATTCCTATATCTAAGAAAAATGCAGACTTAGCTATGGATGCTGCTTCTTGTATCGGTTGCGGTGCATGTGCAGCTTCTTGTCCTAACGGTTCAGCTATGTTATTCGTATCAGCTAAGGTTAGCCAATACGCACTTCTTCCACAAGGTCAGCCAGAAAGAGCAAGGCGTGCTCTCGCTATGGTTCGCCAAATGGAAAAAGACGGTTTCGGTGGCTGTACTAATATGTACGAATGCGAAGCAGCTTGTCCGAAGAATGTATCTATTCGCTTCATCGCAAGATTAAATAGAGAATTTATGAAAGCATCTCTTTCAGAAAAGTAAGACAAGACGAAATTTAAAATAATACGACTCGGTGGGCTTTGTTTGCTCACCGAGTTTTTGTGTAAAGATAATAACATCATTATAGAAGAATAATATTAGTAAAGCTGGATAGTATTATGAAC
>JBHADY010000088.1:0-9147 GCA_041855325.1 Ignavibacteriota bacterium | reverse complement strand
TGGGCTGAATGGCACCCAGCAGTACAAGGATCATACTATAATAGATGATCATCCACTCGGACGCGTTACCTTCCGCGAGGCTTTCGCTAAATCCAGCAATATAGTGCTGTCGAACTTGGCGCTTCGCCTGCCGGGGAATAGCTTTTATAAGTATATACGCGATTTCGGCATTGGAATAAACACGGCGATAGAACTTCCTGGCGAGGTGAGCGGTCGCTTGCGCAAGGTGGAGCAGTTTAATGCTTCGGCTCAGATGTTCGCGGGCTTTGGTTATGGTATTGCGCTTACTCCCCTTCAGCTGGCTATGGTATATGCCACTGTGGCGAACAAGGGAGCTCTTTATAAGCCATACGTGGTGAAGAACATTTTTAACTCCGAGGGCGAGAGAATGCGACAGGTCGTGCCGACGAAGGTGAGGAATGTAATCACTGCTGAGACTGCCGAAAAGCTTAGTCGCCTGCTCGTGAATGTGGTTGATAACGGTACTGGTATTAATGCTAAGATAAACGGGATAAAGGTAGCCGGAAAGACTGGTACGGCTCAGCAGTTGGTCGATGGTTCATATAAGAATAAGCAATATACTGCTTCGTTTGCGGGCTTCTTCCCGGCGGATAACCCTAAGCTGGCAATGGTGGTGATACTTGATAAACCGCAGAACAATTACTATGGTGGTTCGGTGGCTGCACCTATTTTTAGGAATATCGCTCAGAGGTGGATATCGCTACAGCCAGATGTGATTCGCCTGCCGAAAGGAAAGTCTTTCGTGCATACGGATAGCGTCGTTGTGCCGAACTTCAGGGGTATGTTCTTAAGTGATGCTTATTCGCTTATGAGGATATATGGCTTCACTCCTGCTACGAAGGATTCGACTTCCCGCAAGGTGATAGTCCGCCAAGACCCCGCCCCACGCACTAAAGTGTATAAAGGAACGACGATATACTTTGGTTTTGATAATATGGATGATGTTTCCTCGCTAACGGCAGAGGTACTAAGACCAAACTTTGTGGGAATGAGTGCTCGCCGTGCGGTGAATATACTGCATAGCAAGGGTATTCGCGTGGTATTGAAGGGCAGCGGAAAGGTTAGCCAGCAGTTGTGGTCGGGCAGCGGAAAGAACTTAGTCTGCACATTGCATTGCAAGTAAGTAAGTGTTAAGTAGATAGATTTAAAGGCTGATGATTTAGTATAATCACAGCCTTTTTTAATATTTATAATCTAATATCAAATTATGATCTTATATCAATCTATTACTTCAAGAGCTAATTACTATAAATGTAAGATAGTTTCTGCGACTTGCACGGCATCTTGGTCAGCGTGCTTCACTCTTGCACCGTGAATAGCCACGCCAGGGAGTACGTTTGCGTGCGGACAGGAGCGTTTTATGTCCTCTACGGAATGCCCCAGGTTGCTTCTATCGAAAGTGCAGATTGGGAGTATATTCTTTTTTATCATATCGTACTTTTCGAGGAAGGTGAATACCGCCATAGGAGCAGTGCCCCACCAGTTCGGGTATGCGATAATGATGTTATCATATTGCTGCATATTTTCCACTTCGCCAATGATTTCTGGTCTGGCTTGTTTAGCCATTTCGATTTGGCTTAGCGCAGTGCAATCGTTGTACTTTTCGGGATATGCTTTCACAGTTTCGATATGGAATAAATCCACTGGGATTAGCTCTGCAATTTTTGATACGAATACCTCTGTGCTTCCGAGCTCGAGGTTAACGATTTGCCCACCGAAGAAGTTTTCCCCACGTCTTGAGTAATATGCTATTAGTGTTTTTTTCATTGATGCTTATCAGGACTAATAGGTAACAGAAATAAGTAAAAAGAGGAGGAAGCACCATCAGGCAGATGCTTCCTCATACTTATTATTAGTATTTAATGATATATCTTGTATCGAGGTCGCGAGGAACTTTAGTAAGCTTAGCGTTAGCTTCTTTGATGTCCTTTGTGTCCTGGCGATATTTTTCTACGAACTTCTTAGCTGCTTCGTAATCGCCATCAGCTTCAATTTTAAGAACGATACCAGCGAGCTCAGCTACTTTTTCCATAAAGATAGCGCTATTGATGCTGAATTTACCGTTTTTATATTCGATAGCTCCTTTTTCGCGTAAGAAGTTGAATTGAATATAGTTAGCACCACCGTGAGCTTCTTCTTTGCCGAATCTCATTGAGCGGAAGAGACCAGCAAGGTAAGTAGCTTCAGCTTTCTTTAAGTAATCTTTTGGATATACGCCTTGAGCGATTAAGAAGCTGTGGTTATACATACTTACGATGTCTGCTTTGCATTCTTCGATAGTAGAGTATAGTTCTTTCATTGCTTTGCGAACGGAGAGTTTTTCGTTTCCATAAACGAAGCCTCTGCCGAGTGTGTGCGATACTTCGTGAAGAGTTACGAAGCTAGTGAAAGCTTTCTTATCTACGAATTTAAGGTCTTCTTCAGCCATAAGGATTTCAGCGATTGGAAGAACGATTTTATCGAATTTAGCTTCCATCATATTCTTGAACATAAGCTTTTTAGCGCCTTTTAGTTCGTGAACTTTTGGATCGTTTGGTAGGGAAGTAGCTACTGTTTTTGCTGCTTCTTGGAAGTCACCAGCGAAGTATACCACGTTAACTACGTCGAGGATATTGCTCATACCGCCAGCAGTTTTGCGAATATACTTTTTGTCGTATGGCAGGTTATGTTCCATTTCGTCAATCTTAGACTTAAGGATTTGCAGCTCTTTAGTGCCTTCTTCGTCTTTCACGAATACGCCGCATTCCCAAGCTGTTTTGTAGTTATAAAGACCATCTAGGTAGTTTTCGATAGGACCGATAACTGTTTCGATTTTAGTATCTTTCATATCCATCCAAGTCATATCGCTTTCGAAGTAGTCATCTGTGCGGAAAGCTTTAGCTCTAACTTGTAGGTATTTCTTTAACTTAGGATCATCTGCGTGTGCAGCAGCTTCGTCCATTAACTTAGCGATTTTTTCAATTTGTGGGTATTCTTTATAGAATGGGATAGCCACGAGCTTATTGCCGTCGCGTTTTACCACTGTGTATTGGCTTTCGAGTTCAGCTTTTTGAGCTGGATTCTCAGCTATATACTTTTCGAATTCTTCTTTAGTCATATCCTGTGGATAGAAGTTTGCTACAGCTGGTTTAGTAGCAGGACCATTGCCCACGAAGCGCACTTGACCGTGAATTAAGTCATAAGCACTGTAATTAATGCCCATAAATCTTAGTAAGTCCTGAGCATAAGGAGTAGTTAGCTTCTTCAGGGAGTCGCGAGTAGCGATACCATCGACACTGGATTGTTGCCAGAAGATTTCGTCTGCCAGCTTAGCAGCTTCTACTAACTTTTGGATAACTATTTTTTCGTTTTCAGTAAGACCGGATAAATCGCTTACTATTTCAGTTACTGGGAAAGCATCGAGCTTTGCCTTCAGGTCTTGAACTTCCGAAGGTTCTGTGTTCATAGCGTTTCCTTCTTCTTTTTTGTTATTGCAAGAAATAAAGCCAATTGCCACTAAAGAGGCAATCATTATGAGTAGTAGTCTTTTCATATAGACACTTCCTTTATTAGTTAATTAATATATGGATTATCTTAATTTATATATATACAAATAGCAAAACATAAAATTACGATTTTATATTATAAATACAATAATATTAATTAAGAAAATGCCCAAAATATAGATTTTTGTGGATAATTTATAGCCCACACGCCTGCAAAGCAATGCCTTTGCTTGCTTTGTGGAAATAATAATTTTGAAGTCTCCGTAATTTTTGTTAAATTTGAGTTCTTAAAGAAAATAGTATATTATTAACCAAACTTTAACGGAGATATAATGGAATTTCCTGGCGAATTAAAATACTCAAAAGACCACGAATGGGTACGAGTAGAAGGTAATATCGGTATTATTGGCATCACTGCACACGCTGCAAGTGAATTAGGCGACGTAGTTTACGTTGACGTAGAAGCTGATATCGAAAGAATTGACAAAGGCGAAGTATTCGGTACTATTGAAGCTGTGAAAACTGTAGCTGACTTATTAGCTCCAGTAAGTGGAAAAGTAGTAGAAGTTAATACTCCTCTTAACGATGCTCCTGAAACTGTAAATGCTAGCCCATACGGCGACGGTTGGATGGTGAAAGTAGAAATCGAAAATCCTGCTGACTTAGACGAATTAATGGATGCTGAAGCATACAAAGCATTTATCGGTGAATAATCTTTCATTGATATTCATTTTTTAATCTAAAATTGAAACTCAATTAACCCATTATGCGTTAATTGAGTTTTTGTATATTATTATAATTTGATAAATCATAATAATTCTGGGCGATGAGCTCAATTCATCACTATACTTAAAGAAATCAATATCTCGAAATAAACAATGAGTAAAATAGATATTTCACAACTGAGACGCGAGTTCAACTCCGGCTCCTTCTCTGCGAAGAATGCTGATAAATCTCCCTTCAAGCAGTTTGATAAGTGGCTCACTGACTCCGAAACAGCTGGCTTCCTCGATCCCAATGCTGTTACCGTGGCGACTGTGGACGAGAACGGAATGCCCTCTATGCGCGTCGTCCTCTTAAAGAGCTTTGATGAGCGTGGCTTCGTATTCTACACAAACTATGAAAGCAAAAAGGGAAGAGAGATGGAACGCAGTCCTCTAGCGAGTATGCTCTTCTTCTGGGATAAATTGGAAAGACAAATCAGAATAGAAGGAAAGATAGAAAAGGTGTCGGCGGAGGAATCCGACGCTTACTTTAAGACGCGTTCGCACACGAGCAAGGTGGGCGCTTGGGCGTCCAAGCAGAGCGAACCACTTTCTTCTCGAAATAAATTAATGGCAGAGGCAGCACTGCTGATGGCGAAATACCCAATAAACGTGCCGCGTCCTCCGCACTGGGGTGGTTATAGGCTGATTCCTGAATACTTCGAATTCTGGCAAGGACGCGAAAGCCGCTTGCACGATAGAATTATATATGAGCTGGATGGCGAAGAATGGAAAATCTCTCGATTATATCCTTAATTATCTATATTTATGCCTAATATCCAATAAAACATATAGGCTTTACGTCACTAAATAATATTATTATTCACTAATCTTAATATATTATGGATCATCATTTAATGAATATACCAGTACTGCTAATGGTTCCATTTGTCATAATGTTGCTTTGCATAGCCGTTATGCCAATTGTGGCAGAGAATTATTGGCACGACAATAAGAATAAACTTTATATATCTCTATCGCTTAGTGTACCCGTTCTTGCGTGGTTTATCTTGCAGGGAGATCTCTTTCACTTAGAAGAAGCCATATTATACGATTATGTACCTTTCATTATTCTGCTGGGCGGCTTATTCGTCGTCTCTGGTGGGATATTAATCGAAGTAAAGCACCATCCCACTCCGCTTACGAACCTCGTGATACTCGCTGTCGGCGGGCTAATCGCATCTTTCGTGGGAACGACCGGCGCTGCGATGCTGCTTATTCGTCCCGTACTGAAGATTAATGAAAAAAGAAAACACAAAGTGCATATTTTCCTTTTCTTCATTGCTATAGTTGCAAATTGCGGTGGTTTGCTAACCCCACTGGGAGACCCACCACTGTTTATGATGTACCTGCGTGGTGCGGAGTTCTCTTGGTTTATGGGACTGCTACCAGAGTGGGCTATTATGCTTGCTGCTCTTTTGGTGCTTTTCTACTTTAAAGACAAAGTAGCTTATGGCAAAGAAAACGAAGATATGAAACGTGCTGCAATGAAAGTTACTGGAAAAGTGAAAATCCACGGATTCCATAACTTCCTTTTCCTTGCTGGTATCGTATTCGCTGTGGCTTATATTAATCCTAATAATATGGAAATAATAAGAGCTGGCGAACCATCTTCATTCATTAGAGAAGCCTTCATTCTGCTGATGTCTATACTCTCTCTCGTGCTTACAAGGAAGGGTATTTATAGACGCAATCACTTTAATTGGGAGCCAATTAAAGAGGTGGCATATCTATTCATAGGAATATTTATCACTATGGTGCCTGTGCTTATTTACCTTAAATTGCACGCTAAATCAATTGGCGTTACACACCCAACTCAATTCTACTATGCGACTGGTATTTTAAGTGCATTTCTCGATAATACCCCTACTGCGGTTACATTCCACTCCTTAGCGCAGGGATTGGTATCTGCGGCTAATACTCAGATATTAGTAGCAGGAATACCAGAGCTTACGCTAAAAGCCATTTCCACTGCTTCTGTATTCTTCGGAGCGATGACTTATATAGGAAATGGACCAAACTTTATGGTGAAATCCATAGTAGAAAACTCTGGCGTTAAGATGCCACACTTCTTCGCGTATATGTATAGATTTTCTATCATAGTGCTTCTGCCATTATTTATTTTGATACAGATAATTTGCCTATAGTATACTAATTTTAGGAAGTTTTCCAGTAGCACCAATTGCATTCCCCTAAGCAGTTGGTGCTACTTAGGTTTATGGGAAATGTGGAAAAAAAACTCTAAAAAAATGCTAATAGATATTTTTTTATCCATTAAAATTATAAGACTTTTTTAGCTGGTAAATTATGGATTTCCTATGTGGAAAATGCATACTATAGATGTGGAAAAATATATCTAAGTCCTTGATTTATAAGGACAATGAAAAATGCAAGTACTTTATTTTTCTAAATGCAAATAAAGTGTTTTTTAGTTTAAGAAAAAAGTAAGATATTGCATTACAAAATTTTTGCAGACGCAAATTATTAAGAAAATTATAAGGACTTACGTTTGAATAAAAGTAAATAAAAGTCCTAAATATACATATAACTTTAAAAAAATAACAACATAATACGACAGGAGGCAATATCGTGTCTTTTTCCCCGGATACTGAAAAATTGCTAGACAAAACACAAACAGATTACATAGTAGAAGGCAAAGCTCAGAAAAAATTCGATTCCCCCGAAGCTCTCTGGGACTTCTGCCTAAAGTTGATTAAAGGTAACGTGAATGAAAGTGCATACAATACCTGGTTCGCTTCCATTAAGGTGGTGTCCCTGGTGGGTGATGTGCTTACAATTGGCGTGGAATCTCAATTCTTCTTGGACGTCCTTGATAGCACTTATGGTAAGCTACTTTATGCTACTATCAAAGAGGCTATCGGAGAGAATGCCAGCTTGAAATATCAAGTCTCCACTTACGAAGACGAACCAAACAGCCCGAAGATGCAAATCCCTGCATTCAGGCACCCGCAGTCCATCGCTCCTATCGTCGAAGAGCTATCTCAGCACACAGTGAAGGAAAAGCCAGAGTTTAATACTAAACTCCGCAGCGACTATACCTTCAGCAATATGATAGTGGGCGAGTGCAATAGAACTGCGTTCAACGCTGCTAAATCTATTGTGGATAATTTAGGCAACACACGCTTTAATCCATTCTTTATTTATGGAAATACCGGCTTAGGCAAGACTCACCTCGCTAATGCAATTGGCAATGAGATTCTGCACAAAAAGCCCGGTAAAAAAGTTCTTTACACAAATAGTGAAGAGTTCTCTATCGAATACGTGAATGCTATAAAGAGCAATAACGAGAATGACTTTAAGCTGAGATATCAATCAGTTGATGTGCTCATCGTCGATGATATTCAGTTTATGGCTAAAAGAACATCTACTCAGGAAACATTCTTCCATATCTATAATGCACTCATTAATGCCGGAAAGCAAATCATCGTGGTTTCCGATAGACCAATTAAAGAAGTGAAAGATATTAACGAAAGACTCGTTTCCAGAATGCAATGGGGCTTAACCGTGCAAATGCAAGCTCCAGACAGAGATATGAGAACAGAAATACTTCGTCGCAAAAGTGAAAATGAAGGTATGCCACTGCCAGAAGACGTATGCGAATACATCGCAAAGAACGTTACTAGCAATATACGTGAGTTAGAGGGAACTATCCTAACTATTCTAGCTCGCCACACTTTCGATAATAGAAACATTAACCTCGAACTTGCAAGAGAGATTATCGAAGGCATTGCGATCATAGAAGATAAACCACTAACCGTGGAGCTAATTAAGCAGAGAGTGGCGGATTATTATCACTTAACCATTGATACTATGGAATCAAAGAGCAGAAAGCACGAAATCGTCCTCGCTCGCCAGATGTCTATGTATCTGATTAAGGAATTACTCAAATTACCACTGAAGAAAATCGGTAGTATTTTCGGCGGAAAAGACCATACAACTGTTATGCACTCCTGCCAGACTATTGATAACTATCTTCAGCTTGACAAAACAGTTCGCGCATCTTACGAATATATAAAGAGTAATATACTCGAAAGATAGCACAAAATAAAGAAGAAGTAATAAAAAAGCAGTCCCAATTATGAGACTGCTTTTTATTTATATTCTTTATGCAATGATTCTTATGATAGAATATCACTTAAGCTTTGTCATATCAATCACATAGCGAAAGTGCGATTTCTTATCTATCACGTTCTGCCAAGCCGTATTAATCTCTTCAGGAGTAATGATTTGTATGTTTGGGTGTATATTTTTCTCTGCGCAGTAGTTTAGTACTTCCTGAGTTTCAGGGATACCACCGATGAAGCTAGCTGCGTAATTTACGCGAGAGCAAGCCAAAGCAAAGTTATTAACTTTATCTGTAAAATCTCCTGACGGCATTCCAATAAGTGTGAAATAGCCGTAGGGACGCACGGTGGAAGCGTACATACTTAGGTTAAACTCGTATGGTATTGTGCAGATTACGTAATCCAGGGTACCCTCGTACTTGGAGAGCTGTTCTGGCGAATCCACGCATACTACTTCTTTCACGCCCATTTTCTTAATGCTCTCCACTTTTTCTTTCGATGTAGTGAAGGCATATACTTCTGCACCGAAAGAAAGTGCTAATTTGATGGCAATATGCCCCAGCCCGCCTATACCAATCACACCGATCTTATCGCCCGATCGCATTCTGTGGCGCATCATAGGGGAGTATGTGGTTATTCCAGCGCAGAGTAGTGGTGCTGCGTGTTCGAGTGAAATATTATCTGGAATTTTAATTACATAGTTTTCGTTTATTACATAATTGATCGAGTATCCACCTTGAGTCATACCAGTGAGGGATTCGGGGTCAGGGTCACCGTAAGTGAACATCATTC